>CAZRFT010000260.1:0-1301 GCA_964599255.1 uncultured Neptunicoccus sp.
CCTTGATGTTGTCGCGACGAGTCAACCTTCTCATTTCTAGGACTTCATCTCGCTCAGAAGCTTCAGTGTCGTCCTTATCTAAGTTCTTCACCATACGCGCTAATCGGCGGCGGTCTCGGATTGCGTAAATTGCCAGAGCGACAACAATCGCCAAAATCGCTGCACCAATCCACAAAACAATCTCAAGTATTGTCTGAGATTGTAGCGGTACAGCGACGTTAACAAACACATTGCCTGCTTCGTGACCAAATGCGATAAAAGCTGTATCACAAGACAGCAAGTGGTTTGAAATTACAAGTGTTTCACCGACTCCAGCAACCAGTTCTGGATTGTGAATTTCAATTGTAAACATTGCTTCAGTAGTGTCATCGTACAACACTGCTCGTTGAGGTGACAGTGTGTAGTTTAGCTTGGTAGCAGATGCTACTGATGGCTCAATCCAGACACTACCCCGACTGGGCATGGCTCCCAATGAAACAACAAATTCGACCTTGTAGTCGTTTGAGTTTTCGGCTATGAGTGAATATGGAGCCAACTTGACGGAAGCACCGTGGAACTCATGGCGTGTCTTGGGAACAAAGCCAGAAGTCCACCCAGGTTCAGTTTGAGCAAGATCTGCATAGTCACCTCCGTCGCAACATACGAAGTCAGCTTCAGTACCAAAATCGGATAGTAGCGTACAAGAATGCACCGCTTCTGCGTAGCGCGCATCGTAAGAGAAGTAGCGGCACTCGGGGAATAGTCTGCAATACTCGGCGCATTTTTCAGGACTTTCTGCAGCCTCAGCTCCAAAGTCTGATGTAGGGACTAAGGTTTCAAGAGCAGTGGCTTGAAGATAATGTGTAAACTCGAAGTAAGTTGCATCAATACCAGGGACATCAGCTTGCATGTTGCAGAAAGCAAGACCAGCAGTGATCTCCCCACGCCCACAGCAAACATCACCAAAGAAATCTGACGACGAGATGATAGCGTTCTTCATAGGAACTGCGGGAATCGCATTACTTTGCTTTTTCACACCGTAGGTCAAGCTTGAAAGGACAAGCAACTCAGAGATTGATCCTTGGGCTAGGTACAACAAGCCATGAGGCAAGATGATTTCTTCCAAAGACGTTGAAATTTGATCAAATGAACCTCCTCCAATCATGAGTAGGCGAGGATTTCCACTCAAATCAAGGACTTCAGGAGCCCATGTGCCTTGGGGCGAAAATGTCTTTGGCACAATGGTCAGATCCATTCCATGGCAATCAATGAGGCGACTTTCCTCAACACAATCGCAAATGTCGCAGAAATCTCCGCGTTTG
>CAZRFT010000261.1:0-17339 GCA_964599255.1 uncultured Neptunicoccus sp.
CGAAGGCGATGATAAACGTGTCCGGTTCCCCCGCAGCGTTGTTGAAAACGCACTTAATAAAGCTGCGAAGAAAATCACCTTATTCAGCCGCGACGGAAAAAATGATATGGAGCTTTGGGGCTCCCGTGTTCATTTCGGCACCGCAGGTGCCGCTGTGAATATGGTAGATGTCGAAAAAAATGAATACCGGGAAAGCCTTCTTCAAGACCTCTTCGATGCGGCTAAAATCGTCAACGAGCTTGAAAATGTTCATTTCTTTCAACGCCCCATGGTTTGCAGAGATATCCCTGACAACAAAGAAATGGATCTCAACACCATTTATGCTGCGTGCCGTGGTACAACGAAACATGTTGGGACGAGTTTTACAGAACCGGATTTTGTCGATGATGCGCTGAAATTGGTTTACGAAATTGCTGGGGGCGAAGATAAATTCCGCGAACGCCCTTTCCTTTCGAATTCCAATTGCTTCGTAGTGCCGCCGATGAAATTCGCCACGGAATCATGTGGAGTCATGGAAAAATGTATCCTTGGTGGGGTTCCTGTATTGCTGCTCTCTGCTGGGATGGCAGGTGCGACAACGCCATCGACGATTGCAGGGGCCTTGGTGCAAGCGACAGCCGAATGCCTTGCTGGTTTGGTTTATGTGAACGCTGTCAAACCTGGTCACCCAGCAATTTTCGGCACATGGCCTTTTGGACTAGATTTACGCACAGGTGCAATGTCTATTGGATCAGGCGAACAGGCATTGCTTTCTGCGGCATGTGCCCAGATGCATAAATTCTATGGCTTGCCCGGTGGGGCAGCGGCGGGCGCATCAGATTCCAAAATGCCTGATATGCAGGCGGGTTGGGAAATGATGAACTCGAACGTCATGGTTGGGCTTGCGGGTCTGAACATGGTATACGAGGCGGCTGGCATGCATGCCTCTTTGCTGGGCTTTTGCCATGAATCGCTGATCTTAAGCGAGGACCTTATTGGGCAAGCTTTGCGTTGCCTTCGCGGCATTGAAGTTACTGAAGAAACCATGGCGCTTAATCAAATTGCAGATGTTTGCATGAACGGCCCCGGGCATTACCTAGGCACAGGCGAAACATTGGCACGGATGGAGGCGGATTATGTCTACCCAATATTCGGGGACCGCACCTCGCCCAAAGAATGGGCAGAGAACGGAAAACCCGATCTTATTGAAAAGGCGATTGCCCGGAAAAACGAGATCCTATCGCAACCCTCAAAAGCGGAGTTCGATGCAGAGCTGGACAGCCGCTTGCGCAAAATCACAAATATCCACTTGCCCGTTTGATCGGGCAAGTTTCTAGACCATTCCAGCACCTTCAGAGAGGCTGCTGAGTTTGGCATAAGCGATTTCGGGATCAACTGCCCCAAAACCTGCAAAGGTCCCGAAACCGCAATCTGATCCAGCAATCAAGCGCTCTGTGCCAACGATACCTGCAAATCGCTCTAGCCGATCTGCAACGACTTGGGGGTGTTCCACGAAATTTGTTGTCGTATCCACCACGCCCGGCACCAATACCTTGTCATCAGGAATTTCACCTTTGCGCGCCTCGAATGTGCGCCAATCATGGGCGTGGCGGGGGTTGGATGTCTCGAACAATACATATCGGGATTTAGTATTCATCAATGTTGTGAACACTTTGTCCATCTCGATATCGCAACAATGCGGCCCTTCATAGTTTCCCCAACAGATATGAACGCGCACCTGATCCTGTGGGACATCCGCCAAAGCATGGTTCAAAGCCTCTACATGCATATCCGCGATTTTAACGAATTCTTCATCTGAGAGATCGTTGAAAAGCATGTGCCGCGACAGGGCGAGATCTGGACAATCCAGTTGCAAATCCAAACCAGCATCCGTGATGGTTTTGTACTCTTCTTTCATCGCGTCTGCGAGGGCTTCTAGGTAAGCCTCCCTGCTATCGTAGTAATCATTCTGTAGGAATAGCGAGATAACGCCAGGGCTTGCCGCATTCATAAAGCCACGTTTGGCCCCGTGCTTTTTCATCGCGCCCAACAGGTTATCGATATCTTTTTGAAGTTCGCCCTGCCCCTTGCTCTCAACGGGACCCGTGCACATTGGGCGCGCATATTTCGGTGTGCCCCCATCATTTGCGAGCCGCTCTAGAAAGGTTGGAAACATTTTAAGATCCGCGGGCGCATTTCGCGGACTATCGCCAGAAAAACCAGTGTAGCGATCCTTCACATAAGTTGCATAAGAAATTTTTGAGGTCTCCCCATCGGAGACAATATCAACCCCTGCTTCGACTTGTTTGCGCACCGTTTCATCAACGGCTTCGGTCATCGCCGCATCAAATTCATCTTGATCGAAGGGTTTTTCATTCTCGCGGGCAAAGATGAAATCCACCACTTTTTGCGTTCTGGGCAGGCTTCCCACATGCGTTGTTAGAATATTGGACATCTATTTTCCCTTCGTCTTGTCAGTGATTTTGGTTTCAATGAACCAATTTTGATTTAGGCGCCAAATGAACCACGCCAACAAGATAGCGGCAATTCCACCAATGACATAGGCCAAAGGTTCATCAGCAAAACTTTCAAATAGCTGAGTATAGGCATGGATTGCGGCGAATGTAACCGAGGCATTAAATAGCCCCCGCAATCCCCTTTTTGAAGCGAAAAAAATCAACAGCACTAGCACAACCGCCCAAAGGACCGAATAAACATCCGCCGATATATGAAGCGCTGAATCTCTAAATGCATCTTGCGCATCTCTCCACTCATCATAGGATTGCCCGTCATATTCTCGCTTTGGCCCCCAAATGGTTTCTCCCACCCAGTCGCCCCAAAGGGAGCCGACGAGCGCGCAAAGATTGGCAACGATAAAGGCCATTTGAGACAAAACGCGGCCATGCCGTTGATCGCGGTCAGCACGATCGTGCAATGCCCACCACAAAACCGCCACTAATAGCGCCAAAGAGATGATCGAGAGCGTGGATTCAGGTGACCAGAACGCATAAATCGCGCCGAAATACCCTGTTCCCGTCTCCAGAATTTGAGCGAATGGGATGATCGCAAGCGCAGTTACAAAACGCACATCTAAAAGCCAGCCCGCAAAAGCAATCAAGACCGCTGCGTAAGCCATAAACAAGGATTTTACGATCCCCTCAAACGCAAGCAGTTGGAGCCAAAAACCAAGACCGATTAAATGAGCCGTCAAACCCATCAAAAAAATCGTTCCTAAAACAAAACGCGAGGTAAGCGCCTTAGTTTGCCACCGCCAAAAGCAGATTGCAGCAATTGCCGCCCCACTAAAGGTTAAAATTGGCCCAGCTGCGCTTTCATATTTGTCGATTAGTTCAATTCCGGCACCACCAATCAAAAGACCGGCACCAATCAGGGCCGCCGCGTTTCCGAAAAAACGAAAATTATCCGAATTTCGAGAAAGTGCGAAGAGGCCCCCCGCACCCAAGAACAACCCCGCCGCTGCGACTGGCAAAGGTTTTGCCAACCAAAAAATCAACCCACCAGTTGCCGCAAAAATACCAAAACAAAGCACGATATTGACGGCCAACTGGACCATGGTCTGTCGGCCGCGATCAACAATTTTGTCCGCTTGTTTTTGCGTAATCACGCCCTCTTTCACAAGGGATTGGGTATCAACGACGGTGGTGCTCATACGTTAAGAATGACCCCCTTTGAAGCCTTGGGTCAAACCCGCTGGATCGGCATTTCCGCGAATACGATAAAGGGATGCCTCTCCCGTCATTGCGGGTTCTAGCACACGAGAAACGCCTGCGGGTACAAGAACCGTATCACCATTTGCAATTGTTGTGCTTTGGTCGCCAATCGTAAGGCGCCAATGACCAGTCATCCCCATAAGGACTTCTGCATGATCGTACGAATAGGCGTCAGTTGTAAGTGAGCCACGCGACAAAAACTCCACATCAAAACCCGGTTTATCCTGCAACATCGCTCCATCGCCTATCACATGAGCCGGCGCATCAGTTGACAATGCCATCATGTCCCAATAGCGCGCCACGAAATTTGGCACGACTTCTGTCGCCGTTGGTTCTGGGAATTTTTTCAACTCTTCATCGGTTAAAACGGGCATTGGCTTCACGCCGTCGAAAAGCTTCTCCCCTTTCTTTGTATCCACCAACTTCCCTGTTTCTGCGAGGACGAGACCATGATCCGCGGCATCTTCGATAACTTGCGGCGCCCAAACAACGCCACCGCCAGCATCATCACCACCCAAGATCGCCATGATCATTCCATAGTCGGTGCCAATGTTTTCAAAGCCTCTGAAGATACCCGTCGGGATATTGATGATATCCCCTTCTTCTAACACCACCTCGCCAGCGTTACCCCAACGCCCCCAGAAGAAGCGCCAGCGTCCCTTGGCAACAAAAAAGACTTCTGCTGTACGGTGCGAGTGAAGCGAGTTTCGGCATTTCGGGGGTTGCCCTGCTGCCCCAATATTAAATCCAATACTCTCTGAAATATGGACGTGCTGGTCCTTGCTTTCAGAAACGCCGCCGCCAATGATTGTAAAATTTTCTTTCTGATCAGAGCCCGGCGTATGCGCGTCGATAAATGCCGTTTTACAGGGGATCAAATCCCCATAACGCACAACATTTTTATTCCAGTCAAAACTGCTCATTCTAAGCTCCTAGTAAAATCTGTTTCCAAACCGCTGTTTCATCAAACAACACATATTCGCGGCGCAGCCCCCAAGGACCAAATTCCGCATGAGAGGCACCCATCACATACACATTTGCGCCCGTTGGTGCACCGAAGGCACCCCAACCGCTGTGTTCACCATGTAACGACCAGCGGATTGCTGCACGCGGCGGCATCATCGGGTCATCACGACCTATTTGATGTTCAACCTTGAATTCTGCCTTTGGGAAGGCGGCACGCAATCCCATCCAAAACTCATCTGCATCGCCGAAAGAATGACCGCGCCAGCCACCTGGATATTCAAGTTGGCAGGCCCGATCATAACTTTCAGGAATAGCTGCCATATCTGCATTCATGATGCGGCCCAGAATATCTGCGTAGCGTTTTCCCCATTCATTATCGTTGCCTTTCCCCTTGTATGGGCCTGGCTTATCGATTTTTGGGCTAAAGGGACGCGCTGCTTTTTTTATACCGCCCTCGCGTTCGATTTGATCCGCGGCGAAATCTTTTGGATCCCAATCAAGTTGCCGAACAATTGCGCCTTGATCGCGGATTAACCATTCATCATTAATTTGATTGTTGATTGCATGACAGTCGGCGATGATGCGGTAAACAAGCTCTTGTCCCGTCGCCTCACCATATACCCCGTCCCCTAGGTGTGTTGCGGTGGATAATAGTCGATGAGAGGAGAGCATGCCCTCCTCTGGTGATCCTGACCAAATTACATCTTCCCCAAGTAGGGTGCGATCAGGAAATTCAGCCAATGTCGCCATCGTTGCGCCGATGACATCTTTGTTCCCGATAACCACAGACGCAGGGGAACGGACAACAATGTCTTCGGAATAATAATCGTGCAGCGTCGCAATCTTTCGATCTTCCCAAATCTCTTTGGTAATCCCGATGATATAATCTGGAAAATCCTTCCAACGCTCATCAAAACCTTTCATCGTCATTTCTTCCATCCTTTTGGTGCTGGTGCTGATCCACGAATGATCAGCGGTCCATCAATTTCAATGTCTTTGTCGCTATATTCGCCGCTTTCGATATCCGAAAGCAGAAGCTCTACAGTCTCTGCCGCCATACGATTTGCCGGTTGACGCACAGTGGTTAGATCATAGGCAGGCCAAGCCGATGGAGGCACGTCATCATAACCCACCACTTTTACGTCTTCTGGGATCCTTAATTTCGCCTCTGTCCGAATGACGTCCATAACATTAAATGCCATGTGATCATTGGCCACAAACAAGGCATCAGGATAGTCCTCCCGCATAAACATGCGTCTTGCTGCATCCTTTGCACGATCAGAATTGAAGTCCCCAACTTCTTTCAAATCTATCTTTAGGCCGTGCTTTTTAAGTTGGTATTCAAACCCAGCCTCTCTGTCACGCTGCGTCGATGCGCCTTCCCATCCAGCGATGTAGCCGATCCGCTTGGGCTCATGAGCTGCCAAAAAGTTCGCAACCCTAATACCCCCAGCAAAATTCGCCGAGGTGACAGAGGCAACTTTATCCTCATCCTGTTTTCGATTGAACATGATGACGGGCACACCAGCAGCGCGGCACTGTTTGGCCAGATCGGAGCCCAAGGAAACGGATGCGGCAATAATTCCGTCAACTTGGTAGTCCAAAATTTCTTCGATCACGGAATCGACGCGATCTCTGGAATTAGAGGCCATGAAGACCAGCACGTGATAGCCGCGCGCCTGCAACGCATTCGACAATTTCTCAAGCGCTTCGGGATAGAAATAGTTGTCCAGATACGCAACCACGAGACCGATTATTCTTGATCGCCCCGTTTTGATTGAGCGCGCCAACACATTGGGGCGATACCCCAAAGCTGCAGCTGCATCGCGAACTTTCTTCTCTGTTGCCTGCGACGCTGATGCTCCTTTGGTAAACACCCGACTGACAGCCGATTGGCTGACACCCGCACGACGGGCGACATCTAAGGATGTGACCTTGTCGCTCATGCGCTCATCCCCGGGGGTATTTCAATCGCTCCCATATTTCGTGATTTATTAAACTCCCGAAGACGCGCAAAAACATCCACGCCGAGTTGTCGATAGACATCAAGCAAATCAACCAGCACCCAGTTTTCGCGAATTTTACCATCTTCTAGGCGCCAAAAGTCCAACGAGCGCATCGATATTTTCTTACCCGTTGGAGCAATTCCCAACCACCCGTCTTGGGTGACCGTTTGCATCATGTCTGGCCAACCCGTCACGGCAACAAAATTTCCTTCTGCAAAGAAATGGAAGGTGATTTCATCAGGATACTGCCCACGGTCGGGCATGCCGTTTAGAAACGGGATTTGGTGCCAATGGCGAAAGCCACGAATTTGCCGCGAGGATCCAATACCAGCAGGTCCGTACCAATTCATATGTTTGTGCCAAAACCGCTCCATCTCCATCGCCTCAGGCGGCTGTTGAGGGTGCTTTTTTAGATGGTTTAGCATGTCGATGACATGCGCTTTAGCTTCATCTGCTCCTACTTCAGGGTGAGGCCCCATCCCATCGTTACTTGCGGGCCCTGGGATCATCATTTCCCGCCCCAAACTAGGAACCATCGGCCAGGCATTTGCCTGCAACATAAGTTCGGGGATGTCCCAAATCGCCTGAAACTCGACAATTTGATCATCTTCAACCCGGTAAAATTCGTGAAAACGCATATGCGCGATGTGACCGGTGGGTGGGATATCCAAGAAAGGTGCGATGAACGTACCAAAATAGTGCCCACCAAAGCCAAGCCATTCAGAGCCATCATCATCTTTGCCGCTAATCGCGATCCACTCTCGGCGTTCTAAATCTGGCATCGCCTTGAAAAGCGGTGCTAGACAATTTTCGAAAAACGCCGCGCTGCCGCTTTTGGTCCCAAAGGGATGGCAATGCTTGAATTCTGCCTTGCCAGCAACTGCATCTAAAGCCGCTCTCGCGCCTTTTTCATCTCCGTGATAGAGCGCATCTCTGTAAGGAGAGAGCCGATCAATCACTCTGCCGCCTCACCGTAGGGAACGTTTTTTCCACCATAACGGCGCACGCGAATATTGCATTGCTCCGCATGACCCACAAAACCTTCTAGCATACAGAGGCGCGAACCATAGGCGCCCATTTCCGCTGCGGCCTCATCCGTAACAATCTTTTGGTAGCTATGCGTCTTGATGAATTTCCCAACCCAAAGACCGCCTGTGTAATTGCCCGCCTTTTTAGTTGGCAAAGTATGGTTTGTGCCGATTACTTTATCACCATTTGCCACATTCGTTCGTGGGCCTAAGAACAATGCGCCATAGCCAGTCATATTTTCAAGGAACCAGTCGTCGCGGTCGGTCATCACTTGAACATGCTCAGAACAAATGAAATTCGCCTCTGACAACATTTCCTCGTAAGTGTCGCAAAGAACGATCTCGCCGTAATCTTCCCATGATGTCCGCGCCGTCTCTGCGGTGGGCAAAATTTCTAGGATACGGTCGATTTCTTTGATCGTCTCATCTACAAGTTTACGTGAATTGGTGACCAAGACCGCGGGCGAATTATACCCATGTTCCGCTTGGCCGAGGAGATCCGTTGCACACATCTCTGCATCAACTGTTTCGTCTGCGATCACCATTGTTTCCGTTGGGCCCGCAAAGAGGTCAATTCCCACGCGACCAAATAACTGGCGCTTTGCCTCTGCAACAAAGGCATTTCCTGGCCCCACCAACATATGCACGGGATCAATGGTTTCCGTTCCAATTGCCATCGCGCCTACGGCTTGGATACCGCCAAGACAGTAAATCTCATGCGCACCGCCAAGGTGCATTGCCGTGACAATTGCTGGATGCGGCTCGCCATTTTGTGGTGGTGCGGAGGCGATAATACGCGGTACGCCCGCGACATTGGCTGTCAGCACTGACATATGAGCGGACGCAACCATCGGGAATTTCCCACCTGGCACGTAACACCCAACAGATTGCACTGGGATATTGCGATGACCAAGAATAACGCCGGGTTCTGTTTCCACCTCTACATCAGTCATGCTTGCACGTTGCGCCTCTGCAAATCTACGAATTTGCTTTTGCGCGTATTTGATATCTTCTAGATCGCGTTTCGAAACCTTTGACATCGCCGTCTCGATATCTTGCTCCGACAGGCGAAAACTCTGCGGGCTATAATTGTCAAACTTTTCAGATAGCTCTCGGATAGCTTTATCGCCATTTGCTTCAATATCGGCCAACGTGCCTTCCACAACAGCGCGAACTTTCGCGTCATCTTCCGCACGTGCTTCTTGAGATTTGCCGCGTTTTAAATACTCAATTGCCATTTTATTTCTCCGGTGACGGGGGTATTTTTTCGCCACGATCAAAAGCTTCCCAGCCTTCACCGTTGAAAACGTCTACGCCCAATTGTGCTAATACATGTGGGAAATCGACCATGACCCAATTGTCGACGATCTTGCCCTCTTCTACTTTCCAAAAATCCATATAACGGATTTCAATTCGTTTACCTGTAGCTGGGATGCCCATAAACTCGCCACCATGGGTCGCCTCTTGTCGCCCAAAGGCCGCAGCCCACTCGCCCATATAAAGACGGGCTTCATCCACACAGACCTTATCGTGAAATGCCGCTTGAAAGGGTTTTTGCCAATTGTCTTGGAATTCCCGCAAACCAGATTTGCTTCCGCACCCCTGATTGCCCATCCATCGAAAGCTCTCAGAAAAGAAGTCGCCAATATCTGCGATCCGATGATCGTTTAAACCGTCGACCATCCCTTCGATAACCGCACGGGTTTCTTCGGTTCTAGACATATCCGTATCACGGCTAAGGACCGCTTGTTCGGGACGTGAACCCTTCATGCTGCTTGCTCCGAATTATCTGCAAAAACGTCAAAGCCGAGTTGCAATAGGACATGCGGAATATCCACAAATACCCAATTTTCCATCAGCAAATCACCCTCGCGCCGCCACCAGTCACAAACGCGCATAAAGATGCGATTATTGGACGGCGGCTGGTCTAGAAATGGTTTAACTTGAACGCAATTGAGTGACGGCCAACCGCCAGAACAGATATAGTCCCCATCGGCAAATCTGGTGAAATGGCGCGTCTGGCTTCCATCCACGGAACCCCCAATCCATTCCGAAAAAGCACCTTCAAACGGCACTTGAAATCCCGCAAAATCCTCTTTGCCGTGAAATGTGCCGAAAGCCGCTGGCCCGTACCAAATCATGTCCTCATGCCAATACGGGCGCCATGCTTCATCTTCTGTCGCAAGCGAGCGCAGCATCTCTGTGACGATTTTGACCGATTGTGCGGACCTTTGTGGATCGTTTTCATGCCATTGCAATCCATCTTGCGTGATTGGGCCTGGTAAAAACCCAGTAAAGCCGCGCTCACGACCAGGGCTAGTGGTAATCGGCCATTGATTACACGCAATCATCAGCTCTGGAATATCGAGGTAGATATAACTTTCCACCGCCATACCACCTTCCATGCGGTGAAACTCACCGAAGCGAAGATGGGCAACAGCGCCACTGGGTGAAATACCTTGCCACGGTTTGACAAATTTTCCCGTGTAATAGCCCGTCGACGTGACCCAATCCCCATCTTCGAAATCCCCGCCAAAAGCGATGTAGTCAAATCGGCGCAAGCCTTCAAAAGCGGTACTAAGACCGCTCAAAAATTCTCTATGGTAGCCCTCTGCCCCGATTACTTCATTGATCGGGTGGACCACATTTACCTTGGCATCTGATGCAAAAAAGTTTTTGCAATTCGCCAAGAATTGGTCGGTCGAAGGATTTTTAAATCCATCGATAAACGCGCGGAAGCGTTTTTTGTTTTCTGAAAGTACACTCATGATCAGCCTTTCACAGCGCCCGCCGTCAGACCGCTGACGATTTGACGTTGGAAAAACATCACGAGGATAAAGAGAGGGATCGTTGCAGAAACAACCGCCGCCACTGCGAACATGATTTGACCCTCTGTATAGGTCGTACCCAAGAAAGCCGCGATTTTGGGGACCATCGTTCGGTTTTCCTCTGACAACAACATGGTTGTCACCGCAAAGTCATTGTAAGCCAAAAGGAAGCTAAACAACCCAGTGGTGATCACCCCTGGCCACATCACGGGAATAATAACGCGACGGAAAGCCTGGAACTGCGTACAGCCGTCAACTTTTGCGCTTTCATCAAGCTCTTTGGGAATGTTTTGGAAAAAGCTGTGCAACATCCAAAGTGTAAATGGTTGGTTAATTGCTACGAGAACAATGATCGTCGTCGGCAATACGCCCCAGACATTGTATTGAAAGAAGGGCGGTAAATAGCCAGCAACCAATGTGATTGGCGGAAGCGCGCGAAATATCAAGGCCGCCGTCAGAAGCCAAAAAGTATAGCGAAATCCTGAACGCGAAAGCGCATAGCCACCCAAGGTGCCGATGGTCAAAGATGTGCAAACCGTAAAGACGCAAACGATGGCGGTGTTCAGAACGGCGCGCCAAAATTCGTTTGCAATCCAAGCCCCTTCATACCCATCCAAGGTAAAGGGTGATCCATGCGCAATTTTGGTCCGCTCACCGGTAAGCGCATTTGTCCAATCCGCGATAGAGAAGAAATCAAGTTCGACCTTGAACGAACCCCACGCCGTCCAGAAAAACGGAAACGCCGTCGCAATCAACCACGCAACTAGGAATACCACCATGGTAATGCGAAGAGCCAAGGGTCTTTTATACGCGCGCGCCATTAATCAGATTTCCTTGTGAATTCGCGGTAGGTTCGGATCAGGGCCGGCGTTAGCAAAATCGCCACCCCTAAAATGGTCAAAACGGAGGTCGTTGCCGCCGCAGATAATTGTCGCGTTTCACCGCCTAAGTCATTGAAAATAATCCAAGAAAGCGATGTTGCATGCGCTTCTGCATTAAAGCCGACAATTGGCTCGAATACGCGGAAATTATCCATCAGCTGGATCAAAACAACGAATGTTATCAATGGCATAAGATGCGGAACAACAACATAACGCACCTGCTGAAGGCGCGTTGCGCCATCAATCTGTGCACTTTCCAATTGATCCTGCGGCATGGTCTGTAGGCCCGCATAGAAAACAACAAAGGCAAAAGGTGCAGATTGCCAAATCCCGTAGACGATCAACATGATCCAAGTCAGTGGTGTCGACGCTTTCATCGATAAGGTGGGATCATTCGCCAGCCATTGCAAAGCGGAACCAAGGATGCCCCGGCTATCTAGCATCCAAAAAAGGACCAGCGATCCGACAAGCGGTGGAACAATCATCGGCAAAAGCGAGAAGAATATAGCAATGCCTTTTAGCCGGGCATGCAGTGAGTTGATCGCAAGCGCGGCACAAAGGCCAAGTGCAACCAGAAACGGTGTGCACAGAAAAGTATATGTAAGCGTGAAGCCCAGAGCGCGGTAAAAGGGAAGATTGCCAAGTTTACCCAAAAAATCAGCAAGACCTGTTGATGTACGCCATGCTTCTGAAACTTCTGATGTCGCCAAATGGCCGCGGTCAAAATAAACCTGCATACCGACAAACTTGCCGCGCGGTTCTGCGGCTCGGATTGCTTGGGTGGCCTCTTGGTCGATTTTGGTCTCTTCTTTACATCCAAACGGATCGCAGTTTTCAACAGTCACAAATACAGCATCATGAGGCGCGTGAAACGATTGCGAAACAATCGAAATCAACGGTAACGCGATGAAAAGCAACATCGCGAGTCCAGTCGGAAAGAAGAACCAAAAAAACGTCTTATGTTTCATGAGCTATCTCGTTGGTAGCAGGGGCTCGAAAGCCCCTGCTGATCAGGTTCTTAGAGGAAACCTTTTTCTTTTGCAGCTGCGACGTAGGCCGCTTCAACATCAGAAAGCGCTTGTTCTGCAGATTCCTTACCCTGCATGAAGTCAGCCAATTCTGCGCCTAGTGCAGTGTGCATTAGACCCATGTATGGTAACATTGGGTAAGGGATAGAGCTTGCTTGAGCTGCTGCGAAAACACCTTTCGCCGCATCAGTTGGCTCGTACCCGTCGATCAACCAAACAGCCAATGGAGACGTTTCGTCGTTCAACATTTCTGGGCGGATCGCGTGAGTCATGGCAACAAAAGTTGCTTCTGCTTCCGCATCAGAGACGTTTTTCGCGACTGTCCAGCCGTCCCACCAAAGAGTTGTTGCAGGTGTAGAACCACCACCAACAGTCATTGGGCCAGCAATAGCAAAGCCGTTTTTCACTTCATCAGATACGCCTTCAGCTTCAACCAAAGTCGCTGCACGTGAACCCCACATGTTCATAATTGCAACATTGCCGGCACGGTATTCGGCATTTGTCGCGTTTGAATCATGAGTAAGGAAATCTGGGTTCATATACGCAGAAAGTGCCTTCATCATTTCTAGCGCTTTAACGCCAGCTTCTGAATTCACGTTTGGCTCTGCCGAACCATCTTTGAAGTGTGAACCACCATAGCCCAAGAACATATTGTTAAATTCTTGTGCAAGGTTCCAACCCGCTTTGTAGGCACCGCCTACTGGGTTTTCCATGATGCCTTCTGCACGGATTTTTTCCGCTGCTGCCAACATATCTTCGTAGGTAGCAGGTGCCTCCATGCCGATTTTTTCAAGAACGTCAGCACGGTACACAAGGTGTTGCGCGTTCGCCATGAACGCCACAGCCATGATCTTGCCATCAATTGTGATCAACTGGTTTGGCTTCAGACCTTGGCCGTATTTCGCAACAAGATCATCCAATGGACGAATTACGTCTTCGTTCATCAAAGCAACAATAGAAGAGTTGGCGATGATCGCAGAGGTGTATTCCGCAGGGTTACCCTGCATACCAGCTACGTTAATTTTTTGGTGATCTGCTGTTAGGTTTGTAGAGACTTCGCCGCCTGTACATTCCTGAGCACCAGCGCCCACAGTTTGAATCGCTGGGAATTCGTTCCCGACGATTGAAACGCGCGCGCCAATTTCACACGCATAGGCAGATGTTGACGCCAAAAGCGTTAACGCGCCTGCCATTGCTATCTTTTTTAGAAACATGTTTGTTCTCCCTGTTTCGTTTTGAATGCATCTTCGAAGTCTGCATCCGGTTGCTTGCCCTTAGATAAAGAGCGGTTAAGGGGGTTAGCCCCCTATTCGCGCACCTGTTTTGGTATCAAACAGATGGCAAATTCCTTTTGGTATTTTTACAGAAACCGTCTGACCAATTTCTGCCTTGAAATCTTTCGGCGCTTTGACGGAAACAAGACTACCGCCAATGCGAAGCGTGATCATCGTTGCTTCCCCTAGCAGTTCGAAAGAGAAGATCGGCGCCTTGATTTGTCCACCTGTCTTTGCGATCTCGGCATCTTCCGCCCGGAAACCAAGGGTAATATTACCTGATCCCTTAAGCCCCGTGACCTTTGTATGTTCTGCTGTGAAGGTACCTTTGGACATTTTACCTTCGATAAGATTCATCGCGGGCGAGCCGATAAAGCTCGCAACAAATGTGTTGGCAGGTTTGTCATAGACATCCGTGGGCGAGCCCACTTGTTGAACGATGCCCGCTTTCATCACCACAACTCGGTCGGCAAGTGTCATCGCCTCAATCTGGTCATGGGTTACATAGATCGTTGTCACCTTCAGCTCATGGCTGAGGTTTTTGATCTGAGCCCGCGTGCTAACCCGAAGTTTCGCATCCAGGTTGGAAAGCGGCTCATCCATCAAAAACACTTTAGGCTTACGCACAATCGCACGCGCCAAAGCCACACGCTGACGCTGACCACCCGACAGCTCTGCAGGTTTACGATGCAAAAACTCGCGAAGCTCAACCATGTCAGCTGCACGCATAACGCGCTCTTCGTGCTCTGATTCCGGAATTTTACGCACTTTCAGCGGAAAGCGGATATTCTCATAGACATTCATATTGGGGTAAAGCGCATAGGACTGAAACACCATCGCGACATCGCGATCTTTGGGCTCCAAATCATTAACCAGTGCCCCGTCGACAAAAATCTCGCCTTCGGTGACATCCTCTAGACCGGCAATCATCCGCATGGTCGTCGTTTTGCCACATCCAGATGGTCCCAACAAAACCAGAAACTCTTGATCTGCAATCGTCAGATCAAAATTATCAACACCGACAAAACTGCCCCAGCGTTTTGACAGGTTCTTTAGTTGAATTTCGGCCATTGCCCCTCCCATGAATTCAAGGCGTCCTTAAGACTAGACAGAGGAAGGTAATTCAGGCAAGAGTTTTTTGCATACGTATGCAAAATTTTTACTGATCTGAGGGAAACCAATGAATTTTCAATCCGAAAAAGCCCTGGTTCGCGATTTTCACAGCGAAGTTTTGCGTAATCCAAAAGATGCTTTTGATAAATATGTTCAAGCAGATTCGCATTGGCGTGGCTTTCATCCCTTTGGTTTGTTGCGTGCCGATGAAGCCCCGGTTCAATTCTGGGAACCACTTCAAAACGCGCTTTCAAATCTTCAATGGCGGACCGATATTTTCTTTGCCGGAAAAAACCAAATCGATGATTTCCAATCCACATGGGTTGTCTCGATGGGGCATTTACTTGGGCTTTTTGACAAGGCGTGGTTGAATATTCGACCAACTCAAAAGCTTGCCATGCTTCGCTTTTGCGAATTTAGTCGTGTAGAAAATGGTCAGCTCACCGAGCAGGCGATGTATTTTGACATCCCCCATTTGATGGCCCAAGCTGGGCAAAACCCGTTCCCCGAAGGCACGGCCGAAAATCTGGTTCAACCAGGACCAATGGGTGGCCAAGGCGTTCTTTTGGATGATCATCCAGAAAACGAGGGGCAAGATACCCTAAAAGCCATAAACGCCATGATTATGGATTTGGGCAATTGGGACCACCCCCTCCCCCTTGAAGAAGAGCTTCGTTTGACCTGGCACGAAGATATGATCTGGTGGGGGCCGACGGGCATTGGCGCCACTTACACGATCCCCCGCTACGCAAAACAACATTCGGGCCCCTTCAGAGCAACCTTCGCCGATCGAAACTTCAACGGGCATTTGGCAAAACTGGCAGAGGGGAATTTTGGCGGTTTTTTTGGGTGGCCTAATTTTACCGCACGTCCCATCAAGCCATTTTTGGGATTAGAGCCAAAAAAAGAAACGACGGTAGAATTCCGCGTGATCGATATTTACAGACGAGACGGCGATAAATTGGCGGAGAATTGGATTTTCATCGATCTTCTTCACTACGCGCACCAAATGGGTCGCGATGTTTTAGGAGAGCTAAAATGAGGATCGATGCCCATCACCATCTTTGGGATTTAACGGCCGTTCACTATCCATGGATATTGGACAAAACCCCACGGTTCTTTGGCGACCATACCCCCATCCGTCGCGACTATCTTTTGCCTGAATTCAAAGG
The DNA here is from genome assembly GCA_964599255.1 of uncultured Neptunicoccus sp. Taxonomy (GTDB): domain Bacteria; phylum Pseudomonadota; class Alphaproteobacteria; order Rhodobacterales; family Rhodobacteraceae; genus Amylibacter. Next base: position 16,007 of record CAZRFT010000261.1, read on the forward strand.
CGATGCAGATCAGCACGGGTTTAAAGGTTCTGTTCATATTCAGGTAGGTGCCGCGGATCCGTTGGTCGAAGCCAATTGGATCGATAATATCGCCCGTGAAAACTCAGACTGGCCGATGGTTCAAGTAGCCTTTTGCGACATGACCGAGGCGGACTTCGCAGATCAGTTAAAGGCATTGCAAAAGCTCCCCTCACTTCGGGGAATGCGTCAGATCGTTGGGCGCTCCCCAGAAGAGGACGCCCAAACAGGGACGAATGATCTGTTGGATAACCCCCGCTTTCTCGATGGGTTAAAGCGCATTGGCGACCTGGGTTTGGCGTTTGATCTTCAACTTACTCCAGAACTAATGCCACGCATGGGCGAACTTATTGAGGCAGCACCCGATACACAGATTGCGCTATGCCACGCAGGCTCTCCTTACGATCGAAGCGATAAAGGATTGGCTAGATGGGCAGAGCTGTTGCGCGCAATTTCTGAATGCCAAAACGTTTTTTGTAAACTTTCAGGTCTTGGTATGTTCGATCACGATTGGACGGCCGATAAAATCGCCCCAATCGTTGAAACGGTTTTTGCGCAGTTTGGCCAAGATCGCGTGATGTATGGCTCAAACTTCCCCGTGGACTCACTCAGCAGCGACTATGCCAGCTTGATCGATGCGTACACCTCGTTGGTTCGAAGCGATGCAAGGGACGCATTTTTTGGAAAGAACGCGCAGAAATTCTACAACATAGAAACGACGTAAACGAATTCAAAGCCCGTTAATCGGCACCTTGAGCGCAACATTACCATCCTCATCTTCTGGGAATTCACCTGCACGCATATTCACTTGCAGCGATGGGATGATAAGTTTTGGCATGTTTAGTTGGGCGTCACGCTCCGTTCGGAATTTAATAAACTCTTCACGTGTTTTTCCGCCACCCACATGGATGTTGTGGCGCTTTTCGTCGCCAACGCTGGTTTCCCAAGCGATGTCACGACCGTTGGGGCCGTAATCGTGACACATGAAAAGCCGCATCTCGTCGGGCAGACTAAGAACCTTTTGGATGCTGTCATAAAGCTCGCCCGCATCCCCGCCAGGAAAGTCCGCACGCGCTGAACCCCCGTCAGGCATAAATAACGTGTCGCCAACAAATGCCGCGTTCCCCACAATATGCACCATGCAAGCAGGCGTGTGGCCAGGTGTTGAAAGTGCGAGGACCTTCATGTTCCCAATGGCATATGTATCCCCATCTTCGAAAAGAGCATCAAATTGCGACCCGTCGCGTTGAAATTCGGTTCCTTCGTTAAAGATTTTTCCAAACACTTCTTGGACTTCCAAAATACGCGCACCGAT
>CAZRFT010000262.1:0-19246 GCA_964599255.1 uncultured Neptunicoccus sp.
GCACCAAAATCAGAAGCGCCGATTAAACATATCGAATTTGTCTCTCTCGCGCCTGACCGTGCGATGGTGATTTTGGTGACAGAGGATGGACAGGTGGAAAACCGGATGTTCGTCCCACCCATTGGCCAAACCCCATCCGCAATGCGCGAAGCGGCGAATTTCCTAAACGCCATTATCGGCGGGCGCACGCTGTCGGAACTAAAAACGGTGATCGAGGATCAGCTAAAGAAGCATCAACATGAACTCGATCAACTCGCGCAAAAACTGATCAAAGAGGGTTTTGCAACTTGGGCTGATGAACAGGCCGATCATTCACGCCTGATTGTGCGTGGTCGCTCGAACCTTTTGGGGACAGAGGCGGATGAGGCAGAGCTTGAGCGTGTGAAAACCCTGTTCGATGATCTGGAACGCAAACGCGAAATCGCCAATTTTCTTGATCTGGCCCAGACGGGAGAAGGCGTTAAGGTTTTTATTGGATCAGAGAATAAACTTTTTTCACTTTCGGGGTCGTCATTGGTCGTTTCCCCCTATATGGATGCTGATCGAAAAATTATCGGTGCGGTCGGTGTGATCGGGCCGACGCGGTTGAATTACGGTCGTGTGGTGCCAATTGTAGATTACACCGCGCAACTTATTGGACGAATGTTAAGGTCGTAAAATGGCAGACGAAAAAGAGCAGAGCAAAGAAGACGTATCCCTAAGCGGACCAGAGATTTCATCGATTGATGGGGAAGAGCTGATCGACATCCTGTCAGAAGATGCAGCCGAACAGCCAGAAGAGCAAAGTGAGACTGAAGAGGGCGAGCCCCAAGACCTCGAAACAGAAAACGCGCAACTCAAAGATCGGTTGATGCGCGCCCTTGCGGATGCAGAAAACCAACGCAAACGCGGCGAGCGGGATCGCCGCGACGCCGAAATCTATGGCGGACGCAAACTCGCGCGTGATCTGTTGACAGTTTACGACAATATGGAACGCGCACTTTCTGCAGCCAGTGAAGAACAGCGCGAAGCCAATAAAAGTCTGTTTGAAGGTATCGAGCTTACGCAACGCGAGCTGATCAATACATTTGCGAAACACCAAATCATGCCAATCTCGCCCCAAACTGGCGACAAGTTTGACCCGGATATCCACCAAGCGATGTTCGAGGCACCGATGCCTGGCACCAATAAAGGTGAGATCATTCAGGTGATGGAAGTTGGTTTCATGATTGCAGATCGTTTGTTACGCCCTGCGAATGTTGGGGTGTCAGCAGGAGCACCGGACGCTTAACCATTCCCTCGCCATTTTTGGCTAAGGAAAATCTGCATTTTTATTAATTTTTAGGGGTTTTGTTAAACCTTCATTCACCTTCTTTAACTTTTATACGAGTTAGGAGTGATGGGGACAGGACAAAACATGGCCCCGATTCTATTCGACCTTCTTCGTGCGTCGCGTCAGAAAAAATCAGCGATACTTGCCAGCTTGGATGTGTTGGCAATCGTCATCGCCTTCATGGCGTCGGTTTGGATCGGCGACCTTGTTTATGTGCCCATCGAGTTTCCAGCGCTGCTGCTTGGTGTCGCTTTGATACTGGCAGCGGTTTTGGGATTACACCGCCATCGATTACGTATTTTTGATTCAAACGTATATAGCCGCGCGATTCTCCTAAGTTTAAGCTCAGCAATCGGTTTTGGCGTCCTTGCCACCAGCCTTAACCTCGCGCTTGCCCCGATTAGCATGGTGATATTTGGGATCACATTGCTGTTTGCGCTTACGCTTTATCGGGTCGTCGCGGGCTTCTTAATTCAGATCCTTAGTAAAGATTGGCAGGTGACACCAAGCAGCCTTTTGAACAAAGAGGGCGAAGCGAACGAAGTTGCCATTTTGCCCCTCTTTGACAGCAGAACCGTTATGGTCACCGGCGCGGGTGGGTCAATCGGTAGTGAAATCTGCCGCCAACTCTTGCAACACAATCCAAAGAAACTCGTTCTTTTTGAAATTTCAGAGGCGCATCTTTTTGCAGCCCTTGAATCGCTTCCGAAAACAAACGCAGAAATTGTGCCTATTTTGGGGGATGTCACATCCGCCCAAATTCTACGCCGTGTCTTTGCCGCACACCGTATCGACATCGTTCTTCACGCGGCTGCGTATAAACACGTGCCAATGGTGGAACAGAATGAAATCAGCGGTATTCGCAACAATGTCTTTGGCACCAGAAACCTTGCGCTTCTGTGCCAGGAATTTGGAGTGTCCCGCTTTCTACTAATCTCGACCGACAAAGCAGTGCGACCCACGAATATTATGGGTGCGTCCAAGCGTATGGCGGAATTGGTTATCCAAGATCTCGCTGCACGGAGCACGGGCACCATTTTTTCGATGGTACGATTTGGGAATGTCATGGGCTCGTCTGGTTCCGTGATCCCACATTTTTATCAACAAATTCAGTCGGGCGGACCCGTGACCGTCACTCATGCAAATATCACGCGGTACTTTATGACCGTCCCAGAAGCGGCGGACCTAGTTCTTAAATCCGCAGGTATTTCGAAAGGGGGCGAAGTGTTCCTCCTTGATATGGGTGCACCTGTTCGAATTTATGATCTTGCAAAACGGATGATTGGCCTGTCTGGCAAGACGTTGCGGAACAAAGAACATCCAGATGGCGATATTGCGATCGAAATATCGGGCCTTCGACCCGGTGAAAAAATCTATGAAGAATTATTGATTTCCAATACGTCCAAACCAACAGAAATTCCAAAAATCTCCAAGGCGCAAGAACCCCATCTAAGCGAGCTTGAAACAACGCGGATGATCCGCACACTTTCTGCCGCTATCACCACCCAAAATACATTTCGCTTGCGTGAAGCCGTGCAGATTTGGCTGCCTGAATATCAACCCCCTGAAGCCGACCAACCCATGCGAAAGGCATCATGATGCGATTTCTTTTCCCTTTAGTATTGCTGTTAACCGCTTGTAATTACGAGCTGTCTTCAAAAGATCGCCCACCAGAAATAGAGCTAATTGAGGCCACATCAAAAACTGTGGCAGTTTATAATGCTCAAGCTTATGAACCGTTAAAGCTACCCAAAGCCTATCAAACGCTCGCATCGGCGAAATTGCCGCCGAGAGCAAAATCAAATCCCACAGCTATCGAGGCGAAATTACCTCCACGCAATCAAGGAACGGATTACCTTATCGGAAACTCCGACATCATCACGCTTGCCTCACCCAATTTTCCCACAGAGCTCGTTCAAGAGGGGATATTAGACGCCAAGGCGCGCCGCCAAATCTATCAGGTTCGCGGTGATGGCACCATTGCCGTCCCCGGCTTAGCCCCGATTCCAATCGCTGGGCTGACTTTGGCAGCAGCAGAAGAGGCGGTTTTCGACGCGCTCATCACGCAAAACCTAGAGCCAAACCTGTCTTTGGAGGTCACGGAATATAAATCCCAAACTGCCTCTATCTCTGGTTCTGTGGCGACACCGATCTTGGCGAATATTTCCAATAAACCGCTTTATTTGGACCAAGCGCTTCAAATGGCGGGCGGGGTGACCACGCAAAATCCAGACCAAACGATCATAAGGATTTTCAGGGATGGGGAAACATATCAACTTTCCGCGCGCGATGCTCAATCGGGACAGCGTGGACGCATTGCGCTTCACAATGCCGATCGCGTGGTGGTGGAACCGCTTTTGCCAGAGGTAGATCCGATACGCGCTGCGGCTTTCAGTGAAGAGGTTGCAAAATTCGATGTCCGGAACCAACAGCTTGCAACCGCACGTCGGAATTTCGATACCGCCTTGGCGCTGGGCGCCGTGAAACGACAGGCAGTCTACTTAATGGGCGAGGGCTATTTACCCCAAAAGCTAGTTCTTCCCTTTGAATCAAAAGCCAATCTGGCCGATGCTTTGACCCAGATGGAAACCGATGATCCGCCGCGACATGTCTATATATTGCGCACAACAGATTACGGGCCAAAGGCCATTTATTTCGATTTGCGTGAAGCAAGCATTCTGTTTCTGACAACGCGTATGGAATTGCGCCCCAATGATGTCGTGTATCTGGCTGACGAAAAACTTCGAAATGGTTTGGGTTTGGCGCGCCTCTTTAAAAAGGTGCCGGAAAAATGACAGATCCCAATCCCGATATCTTGGTCGACAGCGCGACAATCCGACGGTTTCTGCGCCTGTTATGGGCGCGTCGATGGAGGCTGATTTGCGGGTCTCTGATCTTGGCGGTTTTTGCCGCTGGAGTGTTCCAGTGGAAAACCACCCCAACCTACAAAGCAACCACATTGGTGCGCTTCGACTATAATGGCAATTTACCTCAGCACCTAACACCCGTTCAGTGGCGCCGCGGCGGCGGTGCAGAAATCGGATCCGAAATTGTCGCACTTGCGTCTGATCAGATGTTGGGGAGTTTAGTCGATCACCTTGATCTTGGAAGCGATCCACAGATTATGGCCACTCTTCACCGCCCCGGACTGCTGCCTGGCAATGCTGTTATGGCGGCAACCACATCCGTAGAAAAACAAGAGATCGTTGAACATCTGGCAGAGATCATCACAGTGGAGTCAGTCGATAAATCCTTCGTCTATCAAATTTCGGCTATTTCCCAAGACGCCAGACTTGCCGAAAACCTGACCAACGGCTTGGCAGAGGTGTCAATTCGGGTTGCAGAACAATATGCAAGAGACCAAGCAGAAACAGCAGGCAATTGGTATGCGGGTAAAGTGGGTGCGCTGAAGACGGAATTAGACCGCTTGGATGATGAAATAAATTCTTTATTAGAAACAGGTAGTTACAGCACGGAACGGGACCTGCGCTTGTTGAGAGACCGGGTGAAAGAACTGCGTTTAAAAAAAATCACTTTAGAAAAGGAAACGGCTCAAGAGGACCAGGCGCTGAACTCTGTCCTTGATGCCAAGGAAAACATTGCCCCACATGGATTGGCTGACCTTATCAATGACCCTGTCCTAACAAGCCTTAGCGGTAAACCGGACATCGACAAATCGGCCTTTGACACAAGATTAGAAAGCGTGATTGCTAAACTAAAATCTGATAATTCCAGACGTCACCGACAAATCAGGGCAATCGTTCAAAATATCGCGGTTTTGACCGCGCAAATTTCAACGCAAGCGGAAGAGGCCAAGCGTCTTCGTGATCTTAAACGCCAACGCGAAGCAAATGCGGTTTTGTATGAAACCTATTTAGTGGAAATGAAGGCGGCCCTATCATCTCAAAGCATCGCACCAAACGAACGACGGGTTCTGTCTTGGGCGGTTGCTGAGCCAGTTCAAAAATTCACCGCTCTTGCTGCCGGGATTGTTGCGGGGATTGCGACCCTTCTTTTGGGTGTGACCTGGATCATGTTTCGGGAATTCGCAAATCCCCATTTGCGCACTCGAAATGATGTGGAAGAATTGATCGGTTCATCGCGTCTGCTGGAATTGCCTTTTGAATCGCTTTCGGATGCCAAGAAAATTATTCGAAACGCACAGCAACGACCCAACGTGCCAATTGCAGCCGGCTGGCGTTTACTACGGACCCGACTGATCCATGATAAAATCCAAACACTTCTTGTCACATCAGCACAAAAACAGGCTGGAAAAACGCTAACGGCGCTGGGACTTGCATCGGCTTTTGGCGCCAGCGGCAAACGCGTTTTGGTGATAGAGGCAACACCACACAGCGCCTCGCATATTTTGGGCCAAAACCCAGAGGCCAAAGGACTGACAGATATCCTTTTGATGGATGATCGATCCAAGCGGCTAATCCAAACCACGGAACTCCCTAAAGTCGATTTTTTAAGTATCGGGACTCTGCCGTCTCGTCTTGCCGATCTTTTGCCAACCGAAGCTTTTTCAAAGCTAGTGCAAACGCTTAAGCGGGATTATGATATTCTAATTTTTGACGCAGGCGAGGTTGAAAACAATGGTGTAACGCTCGCCCTCTCTGCTTTTACTGACGCGGCTTTGTTCTTAATCCGCTGGGATGAGAAAAACCGAGAGTGCGTTAAGAGTTCATTTGCGAGTTTGAGCCATCATCAGAGCATAATCCTGACCGTGCTAAACGGCGCTGTCCCAGAAAAGATGAAAGAGCTTGGCTACCAAGAAAACTCAAACCACATCTCCGCTACTGCTTAATGCGCAGATGCAAACACCCTTAAAACGACCCCCCAAACGGCGACGGCCGCCCTGCCCGGACGCGCCTCTTTTTGTCGTTGGCAATATTCATGGTTGCGCCAAGCAATTGGGTAAGCTTTTGGCTGAGGCGCCAGGCGACGCGCAAATTGTATTCTTAGGCGACTTTATCGACTTCGGCCCGCAAAGCGAACGGGTGTTGGCGCGCGTTCAAAAGGAATGTGCCAAAGGGGCGATTGCCCTGATGGGCAATCACGAACGCATGTTTCTAGATTTCCTAGAAGATCCCACTCGAAACGCCGCGATTTGGCTTCGATCAGGTGGCGATAAAACCCTTAAAAGCTATGGCATAAACGGAATTTCGTCTTTGAGCAGCAAAGAGGAATTTGAGTATGCCGCCAATCAGCTTCGCGCCCGCATCCCTCGTCGTGTCTTTCGTTGGCTCAACCAACTGACCATGCAATTTGATAGCGGTTCCGTTCATGTCGTCCATGCCGCCGCTTGTCCCAATACGCCAATTGCCAGTCAATCAGATCAAGTGCGGCTTTGGGGCGCGCCGGAATTCCTTGTCGATCAAAGATCAGATCATGAATGGGTTGTGCATGGTGATGTGATTGTCAAATCCCCCATAAAGAAACACGGACGCATCAACATTGATACAGGGGTGCATCGCACGGGCAGGCTTTCGGCTGTTTACATAGGGATGAAGGGTCAAAAATTTATGACCGTGACGGGTTAAGAGAGAGCAGCACCCTTTTGAACCCATGCCCAAGAGGATGCACAAATCGCATCCAAATCATGAGTGGCCTCGAACCCCAGAACTTTAAGCGCTTTTTCGCAAGAGGCGTACAGCGTCTCTACATCTCCTGCACGTCTAGGATAAATTTTATATGGCAACTCCCGCCCACAAGCCTTTGAATAACTTGCCAAAACCTCCAACACGCTAGCACCTTGCCCACGGCCCAGATTCACCAAATGGCTTTCCTCTTTTTCCAATAAAGCATCTAGCGACAAAACATGACCGCGGGCTAAATCGACCACATGGATATAATCCCGCACGCCCGTACCATCTGGCGTGTTATAGTCATCCCCCCAAACCCGCAAATGATCTGCCCGACCGTCAGCAACACGTTCGATATAAGGCATCAAATTATTGGGAATGTCGTTGGGGTCTTCGCCGATTAACCCAGATGCATGCGCACCAGCAGGATTGAAATACCGCAAAATCCCGACGTTTAATTTGCGCGCCTCAGAGATCTGCAGCAGAATATCCTCGCATGCCGCTTTGGTAAAAGCATAAGGGCTGGAAAATCCCTTGGGCATGTCTTCTGTCATTGGCGAGGTATTGTCATTGCCATAGACGGCAGCCGAAGAGGAAAACACAATGTTCTCCACAGCATTTCTCTCCATCACCTCTAACAGAGTAAGAAGCCCCGCGATGTTCACCTTGTGATATTCGGCGGGCATTTCCACCGACTCGCCCACGGCTTTCAGCGCTGCAAAATGCACAACCGCGTCAAAATCATGTGCTTCAAACAGGTCCGAGAGGGCGCGTTGGTCGAGCACATCACCCTCGATGAATTTTGTTTCGTGATTGGTTATCTGGGCAAGTCGCGCCGCAACGCTTGGCTTTGAGTTAGACAGGTTGTCAAAAATCACCACCTCGTAGCCAGCTGAAATCAACTCCACATAGGTGTGCGATCCAATAAATCCCAAACCACCCGTTAATAGAATTTTGCGCGGCATCTTCTCGCTCCGTTTCACGTTAGGGATAATGGGCTGCGTGCCGACTGGAAAGTAAAAATCTATGCGATGCGATGAAGTCTGGTCTTGGTGGCGCGAGCCAAGATCGTGTGTATCGCCCCCTTAATCTTTGCCAAATCGCGTTTGCGCAATGTTGGATGGACAGGAAACATCAAACTTGTATCGCCCAGCAACCGCGCAATCGGTAGGCGCGGGCCACGATAAGTTTTTTGGAATGCGCCCTCTCGATAAATCTCTGGGCAGATACCAGACTGAACGGGGACGCCCGCTTGGACGAAATGATGGATCAAGACATCCCGATCAAAGCCAGGCTTTAGATTTTCAGGCCGAATGAAAGCATAATATTTGTATCGCGCATGCGTGCCCAGCTGGGGATCAAATCGGGTCAAGCGGATCGGTCCATCGCTGTCGCTGTATCCCTCAAGCGCAGTTTCAATTTGCGCCGCGTTTTCGTTCCGCACCCGCGTCCAGTCAGGCAGATGCAAAAGCTGATGTCGACCAATTGTCGCGGAAACCTCGGTCATCCTTGCGTTCGTGCCAATTTGGTCATGTACATATCGAAAGGCGCCTGTTGCGGGCGTCCGCATCTTGACGCGTGATTTTCCGTGATCTTTAAGCGCCCAAATACGTTCCGCCAAGTCGGTGCGCTGGGTGGTCACCATGCCGCCCTCGCCACCTGTTGAAATGATCTTGTCTTGGCAAAACGACCAAGCTGCCAAATCGCCAAAGCGTCCAACCGACTGTGACTCAATGCGGGCTCCATGTGCCTGGGCGCAATCTTCGATCACAGCAATATTGCGGGTTTCGGTCAGTTTTCGAATTCCATGCATATCGCACGGCCAGCCCGCCAGATGTACCGCAATTACCGCACGGGTATATTCTGTTATCCGTGAACGAATAGAACGTGGGGCGATGTTTTGAGATATTGGATCCACATCAGCAAATATCACCCTTGCGCCTGCCCGCTTGATCGCGCTGGCAGAAGCCACAAAGCTGCGTGGCGTCACAATCACCTCGTCTAATATTGTGCCGCCATAATGCGCACCAATTTGGAGTGCCTCTAAACAAAGCTCCAGTGCGACCGTTCCGTTGGCAACCGCAATGGCATGTTTGGTGCCAATAAAATCTGAAATTTCCCGTTCAAATTTTTGACCTTCATCGCCCGTCCAATAATTCACCCGTCCCGATGTCAAAAGTGCTGTTACTTTGGAAATAACATCCGCATCAAAATGTGGCCAAGGGGCGAGCTCGCTGTTCATGTCGTTCGAAGCTCGCCTGAAATTTCGATATTGGATTTCTGCTGAGCCGTCTTTTCGGGGCGTCTTATCATGCCAATTGCTTGCCAAAGCGCGCGTTCAGAAACCGGATGATCAAGGAAGGAAAACAAGTCCTGCAGACAAGAAAAGGGACGTTCAACGAAAACCTCATAGCTAAGGTGATGAACCCGATCCATCGGTAACCGATCAAGCGCCCTTGCCGCCCGATAGGCACAGCTTGCCCATTGACGTGCGCAAATCCAATGAAGTGGCCCATCACTGGGCATCCATTCCACAACAGGCCCCCATTGATCAAAATGAGCTTTCCGACCAAGGCGCCGGGATAAAAATCGCATCCCAAAAAAGGGCAGGCTGGATAGGGGCACAAATCGTAGCTTTGCTAAAAGATAGGACCATTTTCGTAGTTCAAATTCACCCGACCACCGCTTCATCGCTGACCGCGTGACATCAGCGCCATTGCGTTGCAAATGGATGAAACGTGCTTCGGGAAATACGGCGCGTACAAATTCAACGCGCAAACAATTGGCGCAGGTTTTTTCGATTAAAAATTTGGGGCATCCCTGTCTGCGCCACTCTCGAAGAAAAGAACGGCGAATATAGTCTCGCACTGGCTTTGTCGCTAGGGCACGGGGAAGCGCATCATTTGGCCAGCCTAAGTTCCCGTAGCGCCAAATGGGATTTATTTCGTCGCAAGGCCAAGTACCAAAATCATCAAAGGAACAGACCACATCGCGCAGGATATTTGTCCCTGACCGCGCTGCACCGATAATAATGACAAGTTCAAAAGGCAGTTTTTCCGTCACGGCAGGATCGTCCTTTTTAGGATTACCAGATCACCCCAAAAACTCCGCTCGTCTAAATAGCGCAAATTGATCCGCATCTTATCGGGCCAAATGATTGTGTCGTTAAAAATCTCGGGATCATTCACATCGGCCAGTAGTGCTTCCTCGTCCCGATATTTCAAACTTGCAGGGCCCGTGATACCAGGCCGCAATACCCAAAGCCGTTGCGCCTCACCCTCGACGCGATCTAGATACCCAGGAACGTCTGGCCGCGGACCGACAAGTGACATATCCCCCCGCAACACATTCCAAAGTTGGGGAAGCTCATCGAGCTTATAGCGACGCAAAAACCGACCAAAGGCAGTGATGCGCGCATCTCCGCGCTTCGTAATTGTGCTACCGGAATTGCGCCGCATGGTGCGCAATTTGTAAAGCCGAAAGCTTTTTCCACCCCGTCCAATCCGCGTTTGTGAAAATATCCCAGAGGCGTCTGTGCTAATTGAGGCGAAAATAATCAAAATCAAAAGTATTGGGGCCATCAGCAACAGCCCGCAAAGACTTGAAAAAATGTCAAAAATTCTTTTCAGCTTCATACTCATGGATATATTTCCATTCCCCCATCAGCGGCTTCATACATTTTTAATTGCGCATCTGTCGCCGCGCGTAAGCTAAGTGGTTCCGCGATCATGCGCCGTGCCGCTTGTCCCATGCGGTGTCGCATAGCTGGGTCTGAGATCAGCCGCTCCATCGCATCTGCAAGTGCCGCGACATCATGCAAAGGTGTCAATAATCCGGTGACTTGATCGCGCACTAATTCGCGCACACCAATCGCATCCGATCCAATAGTCGGCAGGCAGCTGGCAGAGGCTTCCAAAATCGCACGCGGCGCACCCTCGCGATATGAATGCAAGACAAAAATATCGCTGCGCCGCAGCTCACGCGCTATATCATCCGTCCAAGGAATATAGGTTATCGTCCCATCAGCGACGGCTTGATCAATAAAAGCAGGTTCAACGCAATCGGGATGATCGCGATCGATCTCTCCGAACAATTGAAAGCGCACATTATACCCTTTGGCCAATACCGATCGCGCGGCCTCGATATACTCTCGGATACCCTTCTGCCAAATCAAACGCGCGGTACAAGAAACGGTGACGGTATCACTCTCAAACGATTTCTTGGGCGTGAACACCTCTAAATCAACGCCAGGCCCAATGAACAGATGCGCCTTCTCAGGTTCCACCAATTCCTTTTCTTCAAAAAGCGCGACATCGTCATTGTTTTGAAAAAAGACCCCATCCGCCCGCGTGCAAGCCCAACGAAGAGCGCGCGTGATTAATGGTTCCAAGGCTTTGGCGCGGATGAAAGTGTTCCCAAGTCCAGTGACACCGATGAAAAACCGTGTGCGCGGTGAAACCAAAACCGCAGCAAAGCTTAAAAGCGCGGGCTTTGGGTTAAAAGAGTGAATGTTTTCAGGGCGATACCACAATATATACAGGATCAGTTTTGCGATATCGAGCAAGTCACGCAGCGGAGAGATATAGCTTCGAACCATATTAATCCGCACCAATTCCGCCTTACCCTCGTCATAGCGTTGAAAATGATCATCCCGCTGACCAAAGACAAAGACACGATACCCATCTGCGACAAGCGCATCGATCATCAAGCGGCAAGGCCCCAAAACGCCGAACCATCGCGTGCCAATAAGAAAGTGAACCTTACGCCGCATCGCACATTCCTTCGCCTTCAAATAGGTCATTCAAAAATCGATATTGTGGCGCCAATTGCTCTTGCAATGCTTGTAGCAGCGCTGTGTCGGGCGTTGGGTTTTTTTGCGCCCGCGTATTCCACGCGACAACACGGCGGCGCATCTCCAGCAGCCTGTCATGGCTAAAGGGGGCGAGTTGCGACAGTAACTGTGCATGTCGCCCAGACAATAACCGCTGTAGCATAAGCGATTTCGCCCGACCGCTTGGATTTATCTCACGACCCTTTGGATTAAATTGAAAATCGGGAAGTGCCAAAAAATTTTGGATTTGCGCCTCTACCGTATGCGGATTCAGCGATAAATCTCGAAAATCCAAGACGCAAATTTGTTCCTCGCCAAATTGTGCGGCAAATCGCTCATAGATACCTGCATAATCAGCAAATCGCATAAGATAACGAGACAGGGCCGTTTCGGGCCGCATCAAATGGCGAATGGGTGGCAGCGCCACCCCCGTTTTTGCGTAGTGGTAATAATGCGAAAGGATCCGCTCCACCGGATCGCGTAAAATCAATAAAAGTTTGGCCTGCTCGTCATAAGCATGCATAATTTCAGGTGTCATTTCCGTGGCGGCATAATAGGTTGAAAAATCCAACCGATATCTGCTTTGGGATTTGTAAAGCCCTTCAAACCATTGAAAACCAAGATGAAACCGCCCATCCAGGTTTAGTCGTGGCGGCAAGTTTCCAATTTGTGGACCTAATTTTCTGGCAAAGAACCGGGGTTCCTTCACCTTGGGTTTTGCAACATTCTGACATCGAGCCAAACAATGATACATAGCTGTGGTGCCCGATTTCGGCGGGCTGATGTTGAATATCATACGAGAGTGCATCACGAAACAGAATCCTCCTTTCCCGCATCCGTTAAGGGAAAATTCACCTCGGAATCGTTAAAATTTTTATAAAACTGAGAAAGAATATGAAGCGATCAAACATTGTGACGCTCTGGTGCGCTTTTCTGGTCATCGAGGTTGTTGCCTTTGTGAACGCCTATCTTGTGAACCTCAAAGGAGGCACAATTGACGCCGTTCGATTTCAAGAAGCTGCAACACGCTGGGCAATTGATGGCGAATTTGTCTTTGCCGTGAATTCGGAATTCTTTGTGCAATATCTTGGATTGATCTATCGGTTCTTCGGTCCTCATGAATTCATCGCCACGCAATTCGGAATTTTAGCAGCTCTTATCTCAGTGCTGATATTTATCCGGCTTTTGTATCGTCTGTCGCTGCCCTGTCCTGACTTGGCGATCCTTGCCTTTCTTCTTTGGCCCTCGATGCTGTTGCGGGTCACAACAACACTGCGCGAGCCTTATATGATCTTGGCCATAATTTTGGCGTTCTATGCGTTGGTACGATTTTCTCAAACCAGACACCTGGGTTACGCAGTGATTAGTCTTGCCGCACTTCTAGTGGGCGCGCTCTTTCACAAAGCAATTGCCGTGATGGTTCCCTTTGCTCTATTCGCGATTTCCGCAATGCTTCTTTCGGCTCAACGTGGGTTAGAGATACGGAAAACATCGCTCTTGGGTTTTGGGATGTTCGTAATCGGGCTGCTAATTTTAGTCGAGTTTGCCGCCACCCCATCAGAGGTGCGGGGGTTGAAGCCGCTTCAGTCACTATTGGTTTGGGATACGGATCATATCACCAATGTTTTGGATTATAAAACAGGGCGGGAATTTCGCACAACCTATAGCGCTTCGCTGCAATTCGGCTCACCTTTGGTGTTCCTTCGATCTGGGGTCGAGGTCGTCATCGCCTATATTTTTATGCCCTTTCCGTGGTTTATCCGCCATCCCCTTGATCTTTTTGCCTTCTCAGAAGTGTTGTTCCGTTTGGGTGGGATTTTCCTGATCATTCGATTTGGCTTTACCAAACCTGGCATGCCGCGTGCTTTGCGCCCGCTTTGGATTCTAACGGCGCTGCTCATTTGTATATGGGCGGCTGGCACATCGAACTATGGCACAGGATCGCGCCATCATTTGACAACGAATTGGGTATTTTTGCTGGCCTATATCGCTTGCTTTTCTGTGCAACGGCCCATGACGACGGATCGGCTAACGGTTTGATCCATTCGGCAAAATTGAATATCGCCACGCGCTTCCTTTGCTTTCAACCACCGCATTAATCTTTTTAGATTGTTGACCGATCGTTCTACGTCGCCCCCAAAATTATGCGGATGCGCCCAGATATGGAAGTCGCGCTTGGTTCGCTGTGCATGCACAAATCCAACCTTTAGTCGAAACAGATGCAGGGTATCGAGCCAGCGGAATTTATTGGCCGGACGGAAGAAAAACCGCCCCTCCAACGTGCTAGCAGGTGCGCGCTTCGTACACAAAAATTCGCTTATGGGCAGAAAGCTATCCGCTAAGCGCAGCAGTCGAATTAGACGCCCCGACCGCTTATAATCATAAAGCCACCCCAACGGATTTACACGCACAGAAACAAACCCAAAACGGGGCATCAGATCCCAAACCTTTTGCGTCACTTGATTTTTAGGCATGATCAGAAATTCGGGTCTGCGGGCGAAGTAATCTTGAAACAGTCGATCCTGTCGTTCGAAATCCTGAACCAAAGAGCCGTCCCCGCAATCCAACGCGAAACAATGCGCATGGCTGTGCGACCCCAAGACAGCCTGTGGATGGGTCGATAATACTCGCTTTAACCAAGCAGAAGTTTTCAACAAATCTGTCCGATGCCCATATTTGGCATCAATTTCCAACAACCTTGGCAACCAAGGATCGCCCTCGTGCATCTGATCAATTAGATGCACCATTTTTGTGTCATCAAACAACGCCCCGATAACGGCAATACTTGCAGGGATTTTTGCATTTTGATGTGCGGTTAAAATCGCCGCGAGCGCGGAATTACCTTGGGCGACATTTGTTTCGATATACTTGTCAGTCGCCCGCCGCCAAACACCCCATAACAGCTCGTAATCATATGAAAAATATACACTTATCATGAAACAGCCTCTGTCCTGACGTTGCTTGCAAGAATATGCGTGAACCAGAAAATCCGAACCAGGCGCAGCGACGTAAGCGCGTAAAACACCGCAAATAAATCTATTTGAAACCAGATGGTTAGAAGCCAAAGCGATATCAGTTCAAATGCGTGGAACGGGATCAAAACCACGGCACCTTTTGATGACATGATGCTTTGCCGTAAAATGATGTTCATCAAATTCAAAACAGTAAAAGCAATCGCAATCCAGACGAAATTGGAGGCAAGCAGGCACAACGCCCAAGCCAAGACAGCAAAACCACCGATTACAGTCGAATTTAGCAAAACCCAGCTTCGTAATTCACCAGCAAAATAAACAACGTTCCCGATGGCAAGCCGCGCAAAAACCGCCTGAACAGCAAAAAGCTTGGCGAATAGCATAAGCGTTTCTTCGTCTACAAGATGCAGGCCGGACGCTAGAAACAGACTGATCAAGCCCGCATTCAAACCAGCCGCAAGCGAGAAAGAAAGCGACTGGGTGATCAGACCACCGAACCCGATTTGGTGCACCGAAACTGGTTCCCTAAGTTGATAATCTTGTAAGGCGATCGCGAGAAGAAGAACCGTCAGCTCCAAAACCAACGCAATTTCTAACGACCAAAAAAGTCCAATGGAAAACGCACCAAAAACTAAGACGGCGGTAATATTAAGATCGCGAAAAGCAAGGTCGCGACCCTGACAATTCTGCGTAAAACTTGCGCTTGCCAGCAGAAAATTTTCTGCAAGTTTCTGCGCCGCAATCAGGCCAAGCACCATCATCGAAACCATATCTCGGAATAGAAATAGAGATAGCAGAACGGCCGCAATGCCAGACAAAATCAACAGAAACTGGAACAATCGAAAATCAGACCGCGCCTGAATTTTGGACAGAACCAATATCCGAGCCCGCAGGCTCGCAAGCGCCACAATTCCGCCAACCAAGCCACCTACCAGCGCATAGGTGCCAAAATTATCTTGCCCGGTGATCCAGTCGGACCCAAGCAGAACTGCAAATTTTCCCAACATTAAAAGGGAAAAGAGGTTGGCTTTGCCGATTTTTCTGAAGCGATCCCGCATCCTCAATCAAGATGCGATTTCGGTTAATTACTGGTTAATCCGTGAGCGCAGCACTTGGCTTGATTACCCCAACCTCAAGGTCAGCGCGGTTTCTTTGAATGGGGTTCAGACGCTTGGCGATCGTAGGATCATCAGGATTTGCTACGCCCATGCGAACAAGCAACGCCGCCATAACGCATTCAGATGCGCGTGTTGCGCCATCTTCGATTTTAAGGGCAATACCCATTTTCTTCTCTGGCAGGATTGCCGCGAAAACACCTTCGGCGCCTGTCTTTACGGCCGCCTTTCCGGACATGGACTGCATCATCTCTGTGCACGCACGTTTATCGCCCGCAACCAATTCGGGATGCGCCATCATGGCTTGGGTCAGGATGTGATTCCCCATCTTCGCCATGCCACGCGCCATCCCCGTCAGAGAAATCGCAAAATTGGGCGCCGAGCATCCATCAATGGCATGGCCCAAAATATCCTCGCTGCAAATATCTTCGATTGCAGTCTTAGAGGCTTGTTGCACAGCGCCTTCGGGATCAAGATAGCGTTCGGGCGCTTCGCCTAAATGGGCACCCAAAGTTAAAAATCCACAATGTTTGCCTGAACAGTTATTGTGGATGCGACAGGGCTTCTCACCCGCCTTAACCATCTCATTCGCCGTGCGCTGGGCATCTGGCCATTGCGGGCCACATTGCAAATCATCATTCCCAAGTCCAAGCGTGTCCAACCAAGCCGCCGCGCGATCGGTATGCATGGCTTGCCCCTGATGCGACGCACAAGCAAGTGCCAGATGTTTGGTTGAGAGCGAATGCGCCTCTGCCGCGCCAGAGGATACAAGCGGCAGTGCCTGTAATGGCTTAAGTGACGAACGTGGCAAAATCACCTCCGACGGATCGCCCCAACTTTCAACAATATCGCCTGTCTCATCGACAATCACGGCTGCCCCGCGATGCGTGCATTCAAGGTAATCCCCGCGCCAAACCTCAACCAATTCAACAGAATTTTTCATGGGCTACTCCAGATTGACGTGTACCAAATCCACCGAACAAAAATTAATTGCGTTTCAAGAAAAACACAGTATGCGTTCGTTCGGAAAACGCACTAAACTTCAAAATGGGTGGATGGTAAAGTGGACAAGTTACGTAAAATTTTTGCAGCGAGCATCATTGCAACTGCGGCAGTTAGTCAGGCTGCAATTTCAGAAACATTTGGCTCTATCTATCTTGGGACAGCGCTGACAAATTTATCTGGTAACGCGTTTAACGATCTCGATGGTTACATGGGACAAACTGGCCAGCTTAACCTTGGATACGCGTCTGAAAATGGCATGGTTTACCAGCTAGAGCTACGTAGAACGACCAATGATGTTTTTATAAACGGCGCCGAGGACAACTACGAATGGGGAAATATTGCCACCCTAGAAATCGGCCACGAAGGTTCACGGGGATATATTGGTGCCTTTGCATCTGTGATGAAAACCCGCCAAGACCCTGATGATTCAGACACATCTAAGCGAAAGCTCATCGGGATTAAGGGCGAATATAATCTTTCTGATGCTTGGTCGATCTATGGCCGCGTAGGTCGGATTGATATTTTCAGAGACGGGGGAACGGATTGGAATGGCCGCCATTCAATCTTCGACGGAAATTTGGTCGAAATTGGTGCGGCTAGAGAGTTGGCGAACAATATTAGCCTTTCAGTCAGCGCATTTACCCTGAGCAGCTTGGTAACGGATTCTGCCGACGACTTTGATGGCGAAGGTGTTGCCGCCCAAATTTCAAAACGGTATGAAAATGGATTAAGCGCTCATTTTGGCATCAACTATATGGAGCTTACAGAACAAGAAGCTTCGCCGCGTACCCTTCATGATTTTCGGGCGGAAATCGGGGTGTCCTACACGTTTGGTAAGCGCGTTAAATCACCTAAAGCTGGACTTAGAATAGAAGAGATTGTCGCCCAATCTGCGTCTCCGCTTTAAGGTTTTGGACTAAAAGTTCGAGCTAGGAAGCGCAGGATTGAAAAATCGGACAATAATCGCTAAAATCAGTGCCAATAATAAATTGAGATAAAGCTCAATAGAAATAAGGCAGTAAAAATGAGAAAACTCTTCAGATTCATCTCTGTCGCCGCGCTTACACTCAGCGCAGGCGCCTCTTTCGCGCTTGAGCGCGTCAATGCATTCGATGATTGGTCGGTTTACACCGCCGATGGGCCCAAGGAATGTTGGATCGTTTCGGCCCCATTAAGCGTGGAAAACACACGTGGCGGCAAAAAGGTTACCGTGAACCGTGGGGATATCTTGATCCAAGTCACATGGATCCCGTCACAGAATGTGGTCGGCGAAGTATCCTACTCCTCTGGTTACCAGCTTAAGAACCCAGGCCAAGATCCCGTGAAATTGCAAATTGGTTCGTCCGTTTTTGAACTGGTTGCTGATGGTGAATATGCATGGCCCGCCAATGCGGATATCGACACCCAAATCCGCGTGGCCATGACGCGCGGGAAAAATGCAGTCATCACAGGCACCTCAGAACGTTCTGAAACAAACACAAAAGATCTTTTCAGCCTTAAGGGTTTCACCGCCGCACTGAAAGATGCCAAAGAACGCTGTAACGTTTCCTAAGGGATTTCTTGTGGAATCCGTGCGCAACCGCTATGGCACGGGCTCACTTTGAAAGAACGGGCGCATGACCGCACAAGCTATCACACCCAACCCCTTGGCATTGCCGGCTGAAAAGCCAGCGGTGCCAAACCTGATCGGGCTATCGCGCGATCAGCTGAGCGAGGTGTTGCGCGAAATCGGTATCGCCGAAAAGCAAATCAAAATGCGCGTCAGCCAAATCTGGCAATGGATATACCACAAAGGCGTGCGGTCCTTTGACGAGATGACAAACCTGTCAAAGGATATTCGTGCGAAGCTCGCGGAGGCAGTGGTTCTGGAGCGTCCTGAAATCGTCACACGGCAAATAAGTGCGGATGGCACGCGGAAATATCTGCTTCGCATTCGTGGTGGGCACGAGGTCGAGGCGGTATATATCCCCGAAACGGATCGCGGCACGCTTTGCATCTCCAGCCAAGTGGGATGCACACTAACTTGTTCCTTCTGTCATACCGGCACGCAAAAACTTGTGCGCAATCTGACACCTGCCGAAATTGTTGGCCAGATATTGATCGCACGCGACGACCTAGAGGAATGGGGAAAAGAGCCAGGCGATAAACGCCTTATCTCTAACATCGTTCTGATGGGTATGGGCGAGCCGCTTTACAATACCGATAATGTTCGCGATGCCATGCTAATCGCGATGGATGGCGAGGGCATCAGCCTGTCGCGCCGCCGCATCACCCTTTCAACGAGTGGCCTCGTGCCAGAGATTGAGCGCGTGGGCCGCGAAATCGGCTGCATGCTCGCAATTTCATACCATGCAACGACTGATGAGTTGCGCGATGTGTTGGTGCCAATCAACCGCAAATACAAAATCAAAGAGCTTCTTCAG
>CAZRFT010000263.1:0-1351 GCA_964599255.1 uncultured Neptunicoccus sp.
ATAAGTTTACGCACCTCGTGCTGGCTCTTTCCGCAGAAAGAACAATAGAGTGTGTTTTTGTTGTCAGCGTCGCCTGTAGTGGACATGGCTACTCCTTAGATCGCCGGTGCATGCTCGTTTCAAACTTTATGCCAGAATAAAAGGATCGGCAATGCAGAAACGTGTCTATGGCATTGGACGCATGCACATAGATCGTTCAAATTACGATGATCGGGTAAAGATTAGCTTGATGATGCGTTTTTATGCTTCAACTTCTTCGCGTTTTTGCACAATATCGTCGATCAAACCCCAATCTTTGGCCTCTTCGGCAGTCATAAAGTTATCGCGGTCTAACGCCTTTTCAACATCAGCCAATTTGCGGTCACAATGTTTCACGTAGATTTTGTTAAGGCGATCCTTCAATTCCAAAATTTCTTTGGCATGAAGGGCAATATCAGATGCCTGACCTTGGAACCCGCCAGAGGGCTGATGCACCATAATCCGCGCATTGGGCAGCGCGAAACGCATGCCGGGCTCGCCTGAGGCCAACAAAAGCGAACCCATAGAAGCGGCTTGACCCACACAAAGCGTGGAAACTTTTGGTCGGATATACTGCATTGTGTCATAAATCGACATGCCAGAGGTCACGACCCCGCCGGGGCTGTTGATATACATGGCAATGTCTTTTTTGGGGTTTTCAGCCTCCAAAAACAGTAATTGCGCCACAATCAACGTCGCCATCGCATCGTGAACGGGGCCAGAAACAAAGATAATCCGTTCCTTCAGAAGTCTTGAAAAAATGTCATAAGAACGCTCCCCGCGGCTGGTTTGCTCCACCACCATGGGGACAAGTGTATTGTTATAAACCTCAAACGGATCGCGCATTTCTTTGCCCTTTAAATTCTAAATCAAAATCAAACCTAGCCCTATGCCAAACCCCCTTCAAGCGAATAAGGCCCATAAATGGTTAACAGGTGCGTAAAAAAGCGGGACATTATTGCAACATCGCAAAAACCTTTAACATTACCGTAACGTAACTTTTGTGGCTAAATTGACCAAATTAGCCCATGTTTCTAAACAATCAGGGACGTTTCTCGGGAGGATTCAGAAATGACAAAAAAACTACTTATGACATCGGCGTTGGTTGCGTCTATGTCGGGCGCAGCTTGGGCAGAGGGTCTTGAGCGATCTAATTTTTCAGCCTTTTATTTATTCGAGTCTGGTACATACGTTGAAGCCGCTGTTGGTGGAGTTGACCCAGACCTAGAGGGCAATCAAGCTGCGGGCCTTGGTGGGGCGGTAATTCCAGATGTCGCCTCTGGTTTCGAGGTTGTTAATTTTGCGGCTAAAACAGATATTGGTGATGGGTTCT
>CAZRFT010000264.1:0-11512 GCA_964599255.1 uncultured Neptunicoccus sp.
CCTTTACCGCCCCGAGGCACAATAACGTCGATTGTATCCGTCATGGTTAACATTTCCCCAACAGCGGCGCGGTCGCGCGTAGGAACCAGTTGAACGGTATCCTCAGGCAAGTTTTGCGACTTCAGCCCTTCCACCAAACAGGCGTGGATCGCGCCAGAACTATGAAAACTTTCAGAGCCCCCGCGTAGAATAACCGCATTGCCTGCCTTTAGACAAAGTGCGCCTGCATCGGCCGTGACATTGGGACGGCTTTCATAAATCACACCGATGACACCTAAAGGCGTACGAACTCGTTTTATCCGCAGACCAGATGGACGATCCCAGGCGGCCATTGTCGCACCAACTGGATCCTCTTGTCCTGCCACGGCACGTAGCCCATCCGCGATAGATGCGATGCGGTCTTGATCTAACATCAATCGATCCATCATTGCGTCTGAGAGACCTTTTTGACGCCCGAATTCCAAATCCCCGGCATTGGCCGCAATAATAACATCGGCGTTCGCAAGAACGGCATCCGCAGCGGCTTCTAAGGCTGCTTGCTTCACGTCGGCTGGTGTATAAGCCAGAATACGAGAGGCCGCTTTCGCTTTCGCCCCGATTTCAGCCATCACGGCTTTCACATCCATATTTTCACGTACATTCATGTTAACCTCACATCACCATATCATCGCGATGAACCATCGCACCGCGGCCGCCATGGCCTAATTTTTCTTCCATTTCAGTCAGGCGCACACCGCATATTTCAGCCGCTTCACTCGCATCATAGCGGATTAACCCACGTGCATGAACCCGACCCGTCTGGTCTACAATTTCAACTAAATCACCTCGGTCAAATTTGCCGGAGATTTCTCGTGCACCAACAGGAAGAAGAGATTTTCCAGATAGAAGCGCGTTGATTGCCCCGTCATCGATCGTTACCCGCCCTTTCGGCTTCATGCCCGAAATCCAATTTTTTCGCGCATCCATGGGATTGTGCCGCGCCTTGAAAAGACTGTGCTTCGCCCCTTCATTCAAGCGTAGGATCGGGCGTTCCTGATCACCTTCCATGATGATCATTGCACAACCTGCCCCCATGGCCACCTCTGCCGCGAGGAGTTTTGTGCGCATTCCCCCTTTGGAAAGGCCAGTTCCAGCATCGCCTGCCCCATCATAAAGCGCTTCGGACATCTCTTCGATGATGGGGATATGTTTTGCCTTTGCATCACTTCGCGGATCGGCCGTGTAAATGCCATCCACATCTGAAAGAAGCACAAGCATATCAGCACCAGCCATAGCAGCGACGCGCGCAGCCAGTCGATCATTGTCGCCATAGCGGATTTCATCGGTTGCCACGGAATCGTTTTCGTTCACAATTGGGATCACGTTGAGCCGCAAAAGCTCTGCCATGGTTCCCCGAGAATTTAAATAACGGCGACGTTCGGTACTGTCTTCTAAGGTCAGCAATATTTGCGCTGTCTTGATATTAAGGGGGCTTAATGCATCCTCGTAAGCCTGAGCCAGCCGAATTTGACCGACAGCAGCGGCGGCTTGGCTTTGTTCGATTGAGAGCGCACCTTCGGCTAGACCTAGGACACGGCGTCCTAAGGCAATTGATCCGGATGAAACGACAATCACATCGCGACCCATTTCATTTTGCTTAGCAATGTCAGCCGCCAAACCCCGAAGCCATTCGCGACGTAGCTCTCCAGTTTCAGGATCAACAAGAAGCGCGGACCCGATTTTCACGACTAAACGCTTTACATTGTCTAAGGCCGCCATCCTGTGGCCTCCTCCTCTTCGTCGTCTTCAACAATGGGATCGCGATTTGCTTCAATCGTTGCGATCAAGGGACGCAAAACTGTTTCTAGATTTTTGCGCGCAACCGCAGATATTGCAAAGACTTCGCCCCCGCTTACCACTTTCAAGTCATTAAGCTTTTGGGCAACATCAACCTCGTCCATCGCATCGATTTTATTCAACGCTGTAACACGCGGCCTGTTCGCTAGGTCGCCGCCGTATTTTTCAAGCTCTGTGATGATCGTGGTGTAATCTGTCACAACATCTTCGGACGTGCCATCAATCAGATGAAACAACACCGCACAGCGCTCAACATGACCAAGGAAGCGATCGCCTAACCCTACGCCTTCTGACGCGCCTTCAATCAAGCCGGGAATATCCGCCATGACAAATTCTTTGCCATCGATACCAACCACCCCAAGGTTCGGGTGGAGTGTGGTGAATGGATAATCCGCAATTTTTGGACGCGCATTGGATGTTGCCGCAAGGAATGTCGACTTGCCCGCATTGGGCAAACCCAACAACCCAGCATCCGCAATCAGTTTCAAGCGAAGCCAAATGGTGCGTTCGACCAAAGGTTGCCCGGGATTGGCTTTGCGTGGCGCTTGGTTGGTAGAGCTTTTGAAATGCAAATTCCCAAAACCGCCATTACCACCTTTGGCAAGCAGGACTTCCTGTCCCTCTTCTACCAAATCCGCAATCAGGGTTTCGCCATCTTCCTCTAGGATTTCGGTTCCAACAGGTACTTTGATGATCATATCATCGCCATCAGCACCAGAACGCTGTTTACCCATACCTGGACGGCCATTTTTGGCAAAGAAATGCTGTTGGTAGCGATAATCGATCAATGTGTTCAGGTTATTGACCGCGACCGCGATCACATCGCCACCACGCCCACCATTGCCGCCATCTGGCCCACCATATTCAACATGCGCCTCACGTCGGAAGGACACGCATCCATTTCCGCCTGCGCCGGACTTGATATAGATTTTTGCCAGATCCAAGAATTTCACGGGTTTCGCTTAAGCCTTTAGGGGTTTCATCTCAAGCATAAGAAAAGGGCCGGTTTTACAACCGACCCTTCAAATACGCAAATTAGACAGAAGTCGGTTATTCAGCCGCTTCTGCTGCCGGGAGCACGGAAATGAATGTGCGGCCCTTGAAGCCCTTGTGGAACTTCACATTGCCTTCAGCCGTTGCAAAGATCGTGTGATCTTTACCCTGGCCAACATTCGCACCTGGCCACCATTTGTTGCCGCGCTGACGCACGATGATATTGCCCGGAATGACCGTTTCGCCACCGAATTTTTTTACACCAAGGCGGCGACCAGCGGAGTCGCGACCGTTTCTGGATGAACCACCTGCTTTTTTATGTGCCATACTGGTCTCTCCTTACTTATCTTCAGCTTTTTTCGCGGCTGCTTTTTTTGCAGGCGCTTTTTTAGCTGCTGGTTTCTTCGCTGCGGCCTCTTTCTTAGGCGCGGCTTTCTTTTTGGCTGCTGGATTCTTTGATGGTGCGCCTTCTGCCTCACCCGCTACAAAACCTGCACCGTTTTTCGCTTCTGCTACACCAGACTTGTCGCCACCAGATGCAAGAATGTCTGTTACACGAAGAACAGTGATTTGCTGGCGATGACCCTTCTTACGCTGAGAAGAGTGCTTACGACGACGCTTGACGTAGTTGATGACCTTTGGGCCTTTGCCTTGTTCTAGGATTTCAGCTTGAACAGCTGCACCTGAAACCATTGGCGCACCTACAACGGGTTTATCACCACCGACCATCAGAATTTCATTAAATTGAACTTTGTCACCTGCATTACCAGTGACTTTTTCAACGCGGAGGATGTCCCCGCTGGCAACTTTATACTGCTTGCCGCCAGTTTTCAGAACCGCAAACATGGGCCTGATCCTTTGCTTTGCTTCCGCGTCCTGTGGCACTTTTAACAAGTTTTGTGGGTCTAGCCCGCCTCGAACAGCGCGGCCCGTTGGGACCGATTGTTGATCGAAGCCGCCATATGCGCCCGAAACGGGGATAAGTCAAGCCTGTTTGGCTAGGATTTCACTTCCTCAAGTTCAACCAAAACGCCGTTCATATCCTTAGGATGCAAGAACAAAACAGGGTTTCCGTGTGCGCCGATCTTGGGCTCACCATCGCCCAAAACGCGCATACCTTTGTTTTCCAGCTGTTTTTTAGCGGCGTGGATATCTGCAACCTCGTAGCACATATGATGAATACCGCCTGCGGGCGATTTTTCTAGGAAGTTTGCAATCGGGGAGTTTTCGCCAAAAGGCGTGATCAACTCGACCTTCGTATTGGGAAGCTCGATGAAAACGACTGTAACGCCATGTTCCGCCAGCGACTGTTTTTCGCCAATAGTCGCGCCCAGCGTATCACGGTAATGCGCGGTGGCGGTCTCGATATCTGGCACAGCAATCGCGACGTGATTCAGACGCCCAATCATGTATTCCTCCGCACACCTTGGATTTGACCAAGGACAGAGTTTGCCGCTTCGATCACATTTGTCCCCGGTCCGAAGATTTCGGCGACACCGGCATCGCGCAGAAAATCGTAATCTTGTTCGGGGATAACGCCACCTGCGACAACGATGATATGGTCCGCGCCAACATCCTTCAGGTGCCCAATGATTTCGGGAATTAGTGTTTTGTGGCCCGCCGCAAGCGAGGAAACACCAATCACATCGACACCGAGCGATTTCGCCTTCTCTGCAATCTCTAGTGGCGTTTCGAACATTTCAGAAAGCGAAACATCATAGCCCATATCCGCAAACGCTGTCGCGATTACCTTTGCACCACGATCATGCCCATCTTGGCCAACCTTCGCGACCAGAATATGGGGCGTCTTTTCCATCGCCGCGATTTTTGATTGCAGCGTTTTATATTCCGCATCGCCGTCATAGGCATCGTCATAAACGCCCGAAATTACGCGCGTAGTGGCATTATGCCGTGTGAAAGCGCGTTCCATTGCGTCCGAAATCTCACCCAAAGTTGCCCGCGCCCGCGCCGCTTCAATTGCAAGTTCGAGCAGGTTTTCCGTTGAAGAAATCGCGCCGCTCTCAAGCGCCGCAAGGGCGCTATCGACCGCCGCGGCATTGCGGCTGCGCCGAATGCGGTCCAAACGTTTAATTTGGGCTTCGCGGACGGCCTTGTTGTCAATTTCGCGAATGTCGATTGGATCTTCGTTTTCCAGTCGGAATTTGTTTACGCCCACAATGACATCTTCACCACGATCCACTCGAGCTTGACGTTTCGCTGCCGCCTCTTCGATGCGCATCTTCGGCAGACCCTCTTCGACCGCCTTGGTCATGCCGCCCATCGCCTCGACCTCTTGGATCAACTCCCATGCTTTATCAGCCAGATCCTTGGTCAATGCCTCTACATAGTAAGAACCGCCCAAAGGATCGACCACATCCGTGATCCCGGCCTCATGCTGAAGGATCAGCTGCGTATTCCGCGCAACGCGCGCGGAGTGTTCGGTGGGCAAAGCAATCGCCTCGTCAAAGCTGTTTGTGTGCAAAGATTGTGTCCCGCCCAAAGTGGCTGCAAGCGCCTCGATCGTCGTGCGGACAATGTTGTTATGAGGATCCTGTTCGGTCAAAGATACGCCTGACGTCTGGCAATGTGTGCGTAACATTTTTGAACGTTCAGATTTCGCGCCAAACTCCGTCATAATCTTTGCCCATAGCTGACGCGCCGCGCGCAGCTTCGACGCTTCCATAAACAGGTTCATGCCGATCGCGAAAAAGAAGCTCAGCCGCCCCGCGAATTTATCGACATCCAATCCCCGCGACATCGCCGCGCGGACATATTCCATGCCGTCGGCGAGTGTATATGCCAGTTCCTGAACCGCCGTCGCGCCTGCCTCTTGCATGTGATATCCAGAGATGGAGATCGAGTTAAATTTCGGCATTGCACGCGCCGTGAAATCAATAATATCCGCCACAATCCGCATCGAGGGCGCCGGTGGATAGATATAGGTATTGCGCACCATGAATTCCTTCAGGATGTCATTTTGAACCGTTCCCGAAAGCGCAGATTTATCCACACCCTGCTCTTCCCCCGCGACGATAAACATCGCCAGCACAGGAATGATCGCACCATTCATCGTCATAGATACGGAAATCTTGTCGAGCGGAATGCCATCAAACAGGATTTTCATATCCTCAACACTATCGATCGCAACACCGGCCTTGCCGACGTCACCTTCAACGCGTTCATGATCACTGTCATAGCCGCGATGTGTTGCTAGATCGAAGGCGACCGAGACGCCCTGCTGCCCAGCGGCCAAGTTCTTGCGGTAAAAGGCGTTTGACTCTTCCGCCGTTGAGAACCCTGCATATTGGCGGATTGTCCAAGGACGGCCCGTATACATGGTTGCTTTCACGCCACGCGTGAAGGGCGCAAAGCCAGGCATTTCTGTCATTTCAGGTGCATCTTCCGCACTGTAAATTGGCGAAATCTCAATACCCTCTGGCGTGGGCGATGAGGTTGGTGCATTTCCTTTTGCTTCCTTGGTCGCAAGCGCTTGCCAATCTTTCTTACTTGGGTCTGACATGTGATGCGTCCTTTAACTCGCGGTTAGAAATTTGCGCTTGGCTCTGTTTGACTTTGAACGGTTCCATTCCCATATCATAGGAAAGATCCTGTCAAAGGTAACCCGAATGATACGCGTATTAATATCGGCACTTCTAATTTCAATTTTGCCAATACTCTCGCAAGCAGAGGGCCTAAAGAACTCTACCCTGGATGCCTGGCAAGCGGAACCCCTACGGGTGCTCAATCCAATTGAATTGAAGCTTTCGGATTTCTTATGGGAGGCGCGCCCGATCATTATTTTTGCCAATACCGCCAATGATCCGAGGGTGGAAACGCAGCTCAAATATCTTTTGGAAAACGAAGCCGATCTTTTAGAACGTGATATTGTTATCATCGTTGACACAGATCCTAGTCTCGCATCTGAGCTGCGCTTAAAACTTCGCCCACGAGATTTCCAACTCGTCTTGATTGGAAAAGATGGCGGCGTAAAATTACGCAAACCCCGCCCCTGGAGCATGAGAGAGCTTTCGCGCGTGATCGATAAAATGCCCATACGTAAACAAGAAATAGCAGCGGAATAGTTAATTCTAACTCTGCCGAAACCCTACCTTATTCAAACTCCATAATTACATCATCAACTGCCAGGCTATCACCTTCGCTAGCGGCCACTTTTGAGACGGTCGCGGCTTTTTCAGCTTTGAGGACATTTTCCATTTTCATGGCTTCGACAATTGCCAAGGATTGCCCCTCTTCGACTTGATCGCCCTCTTCAACCATAACCTTCACTACTAGCCCGGGCATTGGACATAACAGATACTTTGACATGTCGGGCGGCAATTTTTCAGGCATCAAGGCCGCCAATTCGGCGACGCGCTCGGACATGACAATCGGCGTTAGATCTACACCGCGGGCACGCAACCGAACATGTCCACGAACCCGGTCAACCTTCAGATTCAGCTTTGAACCGTCAACTTCGACCGAGGCGACGGATTGATGTGGCTGGAATTCAATTTTACATTCATGGGTTTTCTTGCCGCGCTTAATCGAGAACTTCTTGTCGTCCTTTGTTGACACTTCGGCTACATATTGCTCGCGCCCAATTTGGACGACCCGGGTCATTTTTTCCGACATCTTCATGGCAAATTGATTTTC
Organism: uncultured Neptunicoccus sp.; assembly: GCA_964599255.1. Lineage (GTDB taxonomy): Bacteria > Pseudomonadota > Alphaproteobacteria > Rhodobacterales > Rhodobacteraceae > Amylibacter. The sequence goes on from CAZRFT010000264.1 coordinate 7,483, forward strand.
ACGATTTGCAATCCGATCAAATTTCTTTCGATCAAGCATCAACGCGCAGGCAATAAATTGATCCAACAATTCACCTGTTGCCTCTACGCCTTGGAAGCCTTCGGGATACTCCTCTGCAATAAAACCAGTTGTGATTTTCCCGGATTGAAAACGTGGATGGGCCAATACGGCTGAACAGAACGGAATGTTGTGGCCTATTCCCTCAAGCTCAAACTGGTCGAGCGCATCTTCCATGACAGCAATAGCATCATCGCGGGTTTCGCCCCATGAACATAGTTTGGCAATCATCGGGTCGTAATACATTGAAATCTCGCCGCCTTCATAAACGCCTGTATCGTTACGAATGACTGACTTCTTTTTGCTGTGTTCCTCTGGTGGACGATAGCGTGTCAGTCTTCCGATAGACGGCAAGAAATTGCGATACGGGTCTTCGGCATAGACGCGCGACTCCATCGCCCACCCGTTTATGCCAATATCCTTTTGTTTTAACTTAAGTTTTTCTCCAGCAGCCACATTGATCATCTGTTCAACCAGATCGACACCCGTGATCAGCTCAGTTACGGGATGCTCCACTTGCAGACGTGTGTTCATCTCTAGGAAGTAGAAATTTCGATCTTTGTCGACGATAAATTCGACGGTTCCTGCGGATTGATAATCCACCGCCTTTGCCAGCGCACAAGATTGCTCGCCCATTTTCTTTCGCGTCTTCTCATCCAAAAATGGCGATGGAGCTTCCTCAATCACCTTCTGATTTCGTCGTTGGATCGAACATTCGCGTTCGTTCAGATAGATCACGCTTCCATGGCCATCAGCCAAAACTTGGATTTCAATATGGCGCGGCTCTTCGACAAATTTTTCGATGAAGATGCGATCATCGCCAAATGAACTCGCTGCTTCTGATTTAGAGCGCTCGAAACCTTCACGGGCTTCGGCGTCATTCCACGCAATCCGCATTCCCTTACCGCCGCCACCAGCGGATGCTTTGATCATGACCGGGTAACCGATTTCGCCTGCGATTTTCACCGCGTGATCTGCATCGTCAATCAAGCCCATATAGCCTGGAACCGTCGAAACGCCCGCCTCCGCTGCAATCTTCTTAGAGGTAATCTTATCCCCCATCGCTTCGATCGCTTTCACGCCCGGCCCGATGAACGCAATGCCCGCTTTTGCCAACGCCTCACAGAATTCCGCGCGCTCAGACAAGAAGCCATATCCAGGATGGACGGCATCCGCGCCTGTATCCTTACAAGCCTGCACGATTTTATCGATCAGAAGATAGGATTCTGTAGCTGGTGGTGGGCCAAGATAAACCGCCTCATCTGCCATACGGACATGAAGCGCGTCTTTATCCGCGTCCGAATAGACTGCAACCGTTCCAATTCCCATTTTCTTCGCCGATTTAAAAACACGACATGCAATTTCGCCACGGTTTGCGACCAGAATTTTTTTGATAGCCATTGGTCTCTCCCCTTACAGCGGAATATTGTCGTGCTTTTTAAACGGCTGCGCGACTTTTTTGTTCTTTAGCAATTCGAACGACCGTGCGATCCGACGGCGTGTATTGCGGGGGTTGATAACTTCATCTACAAAGCCACGTTGTGCAGCGATAAAGGGATTGGCAAAACGCTCTTCATAGTCGGCTGTGTGTTTTTCGATTTTGTCAGGATCGCCCAAGTCAGCGCGGTGCAAAATTTCCGTGGCACCTTTAGCCCCCATGACAGCGATTTGCGCAGTCGGCCACGCATAGTTCACATCAGCGCGCAAATGTTTGGGCGCCATCACACAATAAGCACCGCCGTAAGCCTTGCGCGTAATAACGGTAACAAGCGGCACAGTCGCCTGCGCGTAAGCAAAGAGCAGCTTTGCACCATGCTTGATAATGCCGCCATATTCCTGTGCAGTGCCTGGAAGAAACCCTGGAACGTCTTCAAGAGTCAGAATTGGAATGTTGAAAGCGTCACAAAAACGCACAAATCGGGCGCCTTTACGTGACGCATTAATATCCAAGCAGCCTGCCAAAACCATTGGTTGATTAGCTACCACGCCAATCACATCGCCATTCAAACGCATAAATCCGGTGATCAAATTGCCTGCGTGATCTGCCTGAATTTCAAAAAAGTCGCCTTCATCGGCAAGCTTTCGAATAACCTCATGCATGTCATAAGGTTGATTTGGATTTTCGGGCACCAGACTATCCAATGACGGATCATCTCGATCCGTCGGATCAGGTGTTGATTGATTTGGCGCTTTGACCTCTGCATTCAGCGGAAGGTATCCGTAAAAACGCCGAATATCCAAAAGTGCCTCGATATCGTTATCGTAAGCACCATCCGCCACGGAAGATTTTTTAGTATGTGTCTCCGCCCCACCCAGTTCTTCGGCTGTGACAATCTCGTTTGTTACGGTTTTTACCACGTCAGGACCCGTCACAAACATGTAAGAACTGTCTCGCACCATAAAAATAAAATCAGTCATAGCTGGGGAGTAAACCGCGCCGCCAGCCGATGGACCCATAATCACTGAAATTTGCGGGATTGCGCCTGACGCTTGGGCGTTGCGCCAAAATACTTCGGAATAGCCAGCAAGCGAGGCCACGCCTTCCTGAATACGCGCACCACCAGAATCCGATATGCCAATAACGGGCACACCATTTTGCATCGCCAAATCCATGACTTTGCAAATCTTCTCTGCATGCGTTTCAGACAGGGAGCCACCAAAGACCGTGAAATCCTGAGAATAGACATAGACTGGGCGTCCGTTGATCGTGCCCCAGCCGGTTACAACCCCATCCCCAGGAATTTCCTGTTTATCCATACCAAAATCGGTACAGCGATGGGTTTTGTACATGTCATATTCTTCGAAGGAATCTGCGTCGAGCAGAACATCCAAACGCTCCCTTGCCGTCAATTTGCCCTTAGCATGCTGCGCTTCAATGCGCTTTTCGCCGCCGCCCAATCGCGCCTTCTGACGCTTGTCTGCAAGCTGTTCTATAATATCACGCATAGATGTCCCTTTATTCTCCCTCACTCATTTCTAGAAACAGAGTTCTCTTAAGACAAGAAATAAGATCACCGCGCCTTAGCCCATGAAAGGACCTTTGTGTGCGGAAAAAAATGAACGCTGATTTAGATTATGGAATTCTTCAACACTAAGAATAATTTTTTTGCCGCGACATCTTACCAATACCTGGGTTCAATGTGTTGGTGGGATCACAGGCTTTATAGAACGCCGATTGCCCATCACCAGCATGGTATAAATGACCGACATTATGTTCAGCGGGATATTTCGCTCCGCGATCTTCCAAAATACGAAGCATCTTTTCTTTGATGCGTTCGAGATCGTGGCCTTTCTTTACAATATAATCCTGATGAAATACGTGGCAAAAGAAATGGCCGTAATAAAGACTGTGGGACAACCCCACCTCTATTTCGGAAGGTAGCTTTTCAAACCAATCCTCATCATTCCGGCGCAACGCAATATCAAGCGCCAGGATATCTTCGACCTCTTTTTCATGTACCGCCATATAGCGCACGGCCGCCCCAGCAGCAGCAAATCGATGAAGACCCGCTATTTTGCCTTCTCGCGGCGTACAGGCGAACCAATCCCCCGCCTCACCCTTCAATAACTTCGAAAGATATGCCTCCGCCTCGGCAATCCCGCCATCATGCATTTTCAAAATCAGATGATGTTCATATTTCCGTCGAAACATTTCCATGCGTTTGGGCAATGGGTTCGGCCATAATTTGAAAATGGCCTGCATCATCCGATCGCTAAGATTTCTTGGAAGGAGCGGGACTTTGTTCAGCCGCGCATCGACCCAACCTTTTAGGGCAAATATCAATGGCAATCGATCGGTGCCTAACTTGTCGATCATCACGAGCGTGTCTTTCCCATAACGCTTCGAGATATCATAAACATCAGCGTGCATATACTCGCCCGATACTGGCAGAGTTTTAAAATTCGCCAAGATATCGCGGCGCAATTTAGTGAATACGGCAGTGTCATTGGTGCCCAAATAATAAACCTGTTC
>CAZRFT010000265.1:0-6294 GCA_964599255.1 uncultured Neptunicoccus sp.
TTTCAGGTATTTGATTGATAGGTTTGTCCATCGTCGCTTCGCTTTTCAAAGTTTGCTACCAAGTTATTAAGGCCGTGCTGTGTCCAAAAACCGCTTCCATGTCAGCGCCACAGCCACGCCAGTATTTCTAAATCTGCTCATTGGAATATTGGGCATTGGCGTGAGTGGCAAAAATTGGTCGCCATTTGAAATTCCGCTTGCATGGCCGGCGAGGATTTTACCCATCAGGCTTGCCATAGCCACACCGCGCCCATTAAAGCCCAGCCCGCTATAAAGCCCGTCTGCCAATTTATGGATATGAGGCACGTGATCGAGGGTGAGCGCCACGCGACCCGTCCACATATGGCTGAGCTTCGTGTTGTCCACATCGGGAAAAATCTCGCGCATGCGCTGAAGCCCAAATTGGAAATTACGCGTGTCGATCAACTCTTTTTGAAAATTGATGCGGCTTCCGAAAAGCAGGCGGTTTTTGCTATCAAAACCAAACCAAGACAACAGGCGTCTGGTGTCTGCAGCGGCCTGTCGCTTAGGTAAAATAGATTTGGCTTGGTTGTCGCTAAGCGGCTCTGTGGCAACGACACCCGTTAACACGGGGACGATCGAATTTGACAGGCTAGGCAACATATCACCAGTATATCCGTTTGTGCAAACAATGACTGTGTCAGCTGTGATTTTTGCAAACGCTGTTTTCACAAGCCAATGCGAATTCACCCGTTCAACCGAAAGTGCAGGCGTCTCGCTGTGGATACTGACCCCTTTGGAAAGACAAGCATGCGCCAATCCACGCGCATATTTTAATGGGTGTAGGTTCCCACCACGCGGGTCCAGCAGGCCGCTGACATAAGCGTTCGTGCCCACTTTGGTTTGAATGTCGGCTTTGGATAGTTCCTGAACATCAACTTTGCGGCTTCTCCATTGATCAATATGGGCATCCGTGGTTTTGCGCCCCACTGGTCCCTTAGCGAGTTGGATCCAACCCGTTTGGACTAGGTCGCAATCGATTTTGTACCGCTTAATAAGATCATAGACGAGGTCAGGGGTAGCGCCGACGGATGTGGCTATCCTTTCCCCGCGTTCATTTCCGAAACGAGCCTTCATCTCTTCTGGAAAGACTTTCAGTCCGGGGATAACTTGCCCGCCATTGCGACCGGAGGCACCCCAACCCGGTTCATGCGCGTCAATGACAGTGGAGTGGTAACCTTGTTCGGACAAATGCAATGCCGCCGAAAGACCGCAATATCCCGCGCCGATGATAAGAATATCGGTTTTTAGATCATCCTTTAGCGCCCGCAGTTTCGGGCGCATATTTGCGGTCTTTCCCCAAAGGGAAGTATCGATGTGGCAAGGAGATTTGTACCAGGCGTTCATCTTCGATGCCGAGGCTTTGGTTCGGAGTCGGAATGCCGCGTAAAGATGATTGCTGAATGACCCAAAGAGCCAGATGGCGGCCAAACCGTCGGCTTAAACAGAATCTCTTGATAATTATTAGTAGCCATCGGGTGGTTCCATATACAGCGCAGGGACGGTGACCTATTAGTAATCTATTTGACTGATCAGTCAACTTGACTCTATCGCGCAGTTCAGAATAGCCTTTGAATGAGGTGTAAACAGGAGTTTGGGTGAATCAAACGTCGTAAAAAATTTTTAGCACTGCCAAGAATTTTTGCGGTGAATCAAACAAACTGTGTATACTGATACTGGAGTTCAACTAGGGAGAGAAATAACCAACATGAAAATGGCAAATAAACTTGTGCATTTGACCTGCGGTGCATCTGTGGGTGTTCTGCTTGCAGGGATGGCCTGGGCTGAAGATCGCGTGCTTCGCGTGACCAACTGGGGTGAATATATTGCAGAAGACACAATTTCGAATTTCGAAGCTGAGTACGGAATCAAGGTCATTTACGATCCATACGATTCAGCAGAAGCAATCGATGCGAAACTTCTTGCTGGTAATAGCGGCTATGACGTTGTGAGCCATGCAGGTAGTGACGTGGCACGTTTGATCAAAGCTGGCATTATCGCGCCACTTGATAAGTCGAAGCTGGATCAGATCAGCAATATCGACCCTGCTATTATGGCGCAGCTCGCCAGCGATTGGGATCCAGATAATGCCCATTTCATCCCATATATGTGGGGTACGCATGGTGTGACGTATAACGAGGCGCTTGTTCTAGAAACTTATCCAGACGCACCGATTGGTTCGATGGATATGGTTTTCAATCCAGACCACCTAAAAGAGCTTTCCAAGTGCGGTGTATCATTCTTGGATTCGCCTGGTGACATTATCCCAATGGCATTGGCGCATTTGGGTCTGGATCCAAACTCAACAAATCCAGACGATTACGACAAGGTCGCAGCAATGCTTGCTGAAATTCGTCCCTATATCAAAACTTTTGATAACTATGCGTATCAGCGTATGCCACAGAAAGAGTTTTGTGTATCAACAACTTGGGGCCCTGATGGCTTGCTTGCAATGTCAGGTGCTGCGGAAGCAGATACAGGCGTAGTATTGGATTTCTTCCTGCCAGAAGGTCAGGGCAAAGCACAGCTTTGGATCGATGGTTGGGTAATCCCGTCTGATGCAGCGAATGTCGAGGACGCACATCTGTTCCTTAACTACATGATGCGCCCAGAAGTTGCGGCGAATGACAGTAACTTCACTTGGTACGCAACGGCGAACCTTACGGCGAAACCGTTGATTGATGAAGAAGTTACATCAAGCCCTGCGGCGTTCCCAACATCTGATCAAGTTGACTTGATGTACACAACTGCTGTTCTGCCACCGAAAGTGGAGCGTCTGCAAACACGGACGTGGACGAACTTCAAAGCAGGTAACTAAGCCTATACAACACTCTTTGGCGGCGATAATTTATTTATCGCCGCCACAGTTTTGTGCGGTTGAATGATGCGAGGCGTGATTTGGTAGATAGTATTTCCGAAGGCGACGAAAAGCCGCTTGTTCAGATAAGAGGACTCACAAAGAAATTCGGCAACGTCACCGCTGTCGATAATATCGACTTAGATATTTACCAAGGCGAGCTATTCTGCCTTTTGGGTGGATCGGGCTGCGGAAAATCCACGCTTCTTCGAATGCTCGCTGGATTTGAATATCCCAATTCAGGAAGCATTGTGATTGACGGCGTGGATATGTCACAAGTCCCTGCCTTTGAGCGTCCAACGAATATGATGTTTCAAAGTTATGCACTTTTTCCGCATATGACGGTCGAGAAGAATATCGCCTTTGGGCTTCAACAGGATGGGATGGGGAAAAGCGAAATTGCCGATCGCGTTCATGATATCCTGACCTTGGTTGAATTAGAGAATTTCAAAAAAAGAAAACCCCAGCAGCTTTCAGGTGGTCAAAGACAGCGTGTTGCCTTGGCGCGCGCATTGGTCAAAGAACCGAAATTACTGTTATTGGATGAACCGCTTGCCGCTTTGGATAAGAAGCTACGCAAACAAACCCAGTTTGAACTTGCCAATATCCAAGAGGAAGTGGGCGTCACATTTATTGTTGTGACCCATGACCAGGAAGAGGCGATGACGCTTTCATCACGCATGGCTGTGATGGACGCGGGGCGTTTCAAACAGATTGGCACACCAACGGAAGTATACGAATTCCCAGAATCCAGATTTGTTGCAGATTTTATTGGTTCTGCGAATATTTTCGAAGGCCGCGTGAAAGAAGATGGGGCAGATCATGTAACAGTGACCACGGAAGTGGGCGAGGTTTACATCAATCACGGTCAGTCCGTTGCAAAGGGCAAGAAAATTTGGGTTGGTCTGAGACCTGAAAAAATTCATCTCAGCAAAAAACCCGCAAAAAAATCTGGCCCCAATCAAGTCAAAGGCGAGGTCGAAGAAATCGGCTATCTTGGTGAAACTTCGATCTACAAGGTGCGTTTGAAAAACGGTCAATTGGTGGATGTCACCGCGCCAAACCAAACACGCCCGATGAACCGCACTCATTCGATCACTTGGGAAGACGCGGTTTATCTAAGCTGGCAGCCAGAAAGCGCGATGTTACTGACCTCATGAACGCAGTCGTTGAAAATGAAGGCGTAGGTGTTGCCCCAGAAAAACCGGCATTTCTAAGCCGCGTTGCCCGACGCCTTCATTCGAACTGGCGACTTGTCATTTTGATCGTGCCGTTCGTTTGGCTTTTGCTGTTCTTCTTGTTCCCGTTCTTTATCGTGGCAAAAATTAGCGTCGCTGAGTTACAAATAGCCAGCCCCCCATTTACGCGGATGATTGAATGGACCGATAGCGGTATCATGAATATCCGAATTGTCTTTGACAACTACACCTACATCATGACCGATAATTTGTATTTCGATACTTATCTGAACTCGCTCAAAATCTCGGTCACATCGACTTTGCTTTGCTTGTTGTTTGGCTATCCCATTGCCTACGGCATTGTGCGTTCTGGACCTATTGCCAAACCGATTTTGCTGTTTTTGGTGATCTTGCCCTTTTGGACTTCTTTCCTTCTGCGGGTTTATGCGTGGATGGGTCTGCTTGCAGATCAAGGCACGATCAACAATATCCTTTTGGCGCTGGGTTTCATCGATGAACCGATCCGCATGCTTTATACCGAATTTGCGGTCTATATCGGTATCGTCTACACCTATATGCCGTTCATGATCCTACCGCTTTATGCGAATATGGAAAAGCTCGATATGAGCCTGAACGAGGCCGCGGCCGACCTCGGCTCGACCCCAACAAACACATTCTTCAAAGTGACATTGCCCTTAACGATCCCCGGCATCATTGCGGGGTCCCTGTTGGTCTTTATCCCGGCGACGGGTGAATATGTTATCCCCGATCTTCTGGGCGGTGGGAATGTCCAGATGATTGGACGGGTTCTGTATAATGAGTTCTCGCGTAACACCGATTGGCCAGTTGCGGCGGCGGTTGCGATTATTATGCTCTTCTTGCTCGTGCTGCCGATCATCGTGTTCCAGCATTACCAAGGTAAAGCGGCAGAGGAGAGCTAGATATGTATGGAAAGCGCTCACGATTTTTGACGGTGATGATCACCTTGGGATTGGCATTTTTCTATATCCCGATGATTTTGTTGGTCATCTATTCCTTCAACTATTCCAAGCTTGTGCCCGTCTGGGGCGGTTGGTCATTCCGTTGGTACAAGGTCCTTTTCGAGTCAGAAGAAGTTTGGAACGCTGTTAGCCTTAGTTTGAAAATCGCCTTTGTAAACGCGACCTTTGCCACGATCTTGGGCATGTTGGCCGCTATTTGTATGGTGCGCTTTGGTCAGTTTAGGGGGCGTACGCTGTTTGGCGGCATGCTCGTGGCACCGCTGGTCATGCCAGAAGTTATTACAGGTCTGTCGTTATTGGTTTTGTTCATCACCTTAAAACAGGTCTTTGGTTGGCCCGATCAACGCGGATTTGCAACCATTACAATCGCGCATATCACATTTTCGATGGCCTATGTCGCGGTAACTGTTCAGGCGCGCCTAACGGGGATGGGACAATCGCTTGAAGAAGCCGCGGCCGATCTAGGGGCGAAGCCCTTTAAGGTTCTAACGGCGATTACGATTCCGCGTCTGACGCCTGCCTTGGTGTCTGGCTGGCTTTTGGCGTTCACGCTTTCTTTGGATGACTTGGTGATTGCCAGCTTTGTGACGGGTCCCGGGGCAACAACCCTGCCGATCCTCATATTTTCGCGCATTCGACTTGGCCTGCGACCCGATATCAACGCGTTGGCGACGATAATCATTTTGGCCGTTGCGATATGCATCGCAATCGCCGCGCTGCTGATGTTCAGGCAGTATCGCCGCGATATGATGGATCAACAGCTTGCGGCGCGCCAAGAATAGTCCAAATATTTTTCAGATTGAGGAAATGTGATGGCCAAGAACGAGCCGAATTTTGAGACGTTGAAAGAATGGGATCGCATCCACCAAGTCCATCCATGGGCTGCGATTGACAGTTGGCGCGGCTATAACAATCTGATGGTTGATACCGCAGATGGAATTTACCTTTACGACAGTGCGGGGCGAAAATTCATTGATGGGCCAGGGGGCATGTGGTGTAGCCAAATCGGCTATGGTCGCAAAGAGATGGCAGATGCAATCGCCGAGCAGGTGTATAAACTTCCATACACATCGCCCTTTACCAACTCTACCGAACCATCGGCAATCTTGGCCAAAAAAATTGCTGATTTTGCGCCAGGCGAATTAAACAATGTCTTCTTTACAACTGGCGGCTCTACCGCGGTTGATACCGCGCTTCGCACGATGCAATACTATAACAACCGTCGGGGTAAGCCAGA
>CAZRFT010000266.1:0-1054 GCA_964599255.1 uncultured Neptunicoccus sp.
GACTTTTACCTCTAACTTGGCAAGATGCATGCCCAAGCAGACATGCGGACCGCCTTGTCCGAAGGCAAGGTGGCGGTTTGGGTTTCGCGACAAGATCGGTTGGTTGGGATTTTCAAACTGACGCTCGTCCCGCGAACCAGAGACAAACCAAAGAAGAACCTTATCACCTTTGCGAATGTTTTGCCCGTGAAGCTCATAGTCTTGGGTTGCGGTGCGGCGAAAATGCATGGTTGGCGAGGCCAGGCGGATGAACTCGTCGGGCGCGGTTTCAAAAACTTCACCTGCTTTGATTTCTGCCATCAAATCTGGATGTTTGGTCAACAGATAAAGCGCCATAGCGATGGAATAGCGAGTGGTATCATTGCCTGCCGCCACAAGCAGGCAAAAGAAATTTTTGAAATCCAATTCGGACATTTTATCCTCTTGGTTCATGATGCGTGACAGCAAGCCCTCTTCTGTGACGGGTTTGTTTCCTTTCATCACTTCTTTTGCGTAGTCATAAAGCTCTGCCCCTGCAGGTGAACGGAAGGGCATAAAACGATAGGCATCTGAATCTACCTTATCCAAGACATGATCGGTGAAATCGGGATCAGTATTTCCGATTAATGCGTCGCCTTTGGTTACAAGCCAATCAAGATCGGCATCTGGCACGCCCAAGATACGGCCGAGCATCATCATTGGAAGTTTCTTCGCGATCATATCGACGGCGTCGAATTCCGAATGATCGAGTGCTTCGTCGATAATTCCTGTGGCAAGCTCGCGGATCAAATCCTCAAAACGCGCAACCACGGGTTTTGCGAATGCCGGATTTACTTGTCGTCGCGTTGCGGTGTGTTCAGGCGTATCGGTTTCCTGAAAGGTTCGACGTGCCATGTACTCTTCGTGGCTTTGATCCTCGATCCGGATGCCTTGAGCGGATGAGAAAATCAGGTTCTCTTTATTCGCAAGCGAGATATCTTCAAAACGGGTGAGCGACCAGAAACCTTTGGCTTGATCGGAATCCGCCGTCCAATGGCAGGGTGCTTCATCGCGCAGGCGCTTAAACGTGGCGTGC
>CAZRFT010000267.1:0-3136 GCA_964599255.1 uncultured Neptunicoccus sp.
CAGCTACATCCGCGTGAGCGTCGAGAAAACGGCCGCGGAAATCTGGCTGACGGTGGAGAATGATGGAAATGCAATCGATCCAAGTGATCGTCAAAGGATCTTTGATAGATTTTCGCAAGCGTCGCATGACACGGGGGCTGGATTGGGGTTATCCATCGCAAGTGAAATCGCCAAATTACACAGTGGAGCGCTAGAGCTTGATAATTTGCAGCCGGTTCGATTCATTTTGAAAATTGGTCGGCAGAGCCGGTAAAACTTCCTACCCGCAATTTGCAATCCTGCATTCTTGCTCGATGATCTATTTTGGTGGTCTTGGCGCTGTTGTTATTTGTTCGCGTCCAACTTTCCATGAATTCATCTTAGATGTTAACAATAAAACTTTGAGGGAGTTGCCCTGACCTGCAGCAATGAAACAAGACTTCAATTTGAACGCATAAGAGATTTTGGTTCAAAAATTTTCGAACGGACCTCACACGTTAAATCCTTTTTTCAAGCCAGAGAAAGCCTTCGCTGGATAGTTTTAGCAACCACTTGCACCTTGCCCACGGACTTGACGCTTCCTTGGCCAAATCTGATAGTCTTGTAAATACAGGGCTTTGCGACTGTTGGGGGGCAAAACGTTATGTTGCAAAGTTTGGCAGCTTACAAATCAAATAGTGCAATCAAACTAATCCAATCGATTTAAATCTAGTTGCCGCATGGCTAAACCGGTAAAACAGTTGTGCTATCCTGACTTATCGTCCTTTGTTAGGCTACTTTGAGCTAAAGTGGCTGCGAGATTAGCCCCCTTTTCGCTGGCATAGTCAGCCAATGAAGCAGCAAAACCCGCCGCCATCGTTTGTTCTTTAGTGTTCTTTACTCCCATCCAGCCTGTGAATGCAGGATAGGGTCTGGTTACATTTTCGCAAAGACGAGCGGCGATTTTGACCCCATCGCTTTCGGGGTCGCACAAAAGGTTTTTAAATCCGTGGGTTGGGGCCACCGATTTGAGATTTCTTTAAACGGGTTCAGGGATTTGGTGGCCGCATTTTTAGCGCCTGATGTGGGCCGGTGACTGCGTTCAAAGGTTCGGGACAGAACGTCCGCTTTCTGCTAGTGAACATAGCATTTTGCAACGGCAGCGAAGGTTGGCTTCCCGCCCTTCTCGTTAATAATCACTGGACTTCCCGGCATTTGAGAGCGGTACTGTCGTCACGACACGTCGCCCGGGATCGCCGGGCTCTACTCAGTACCGGGCGAGGGATTGGCCTTCGCAAATGAGTGGAGAGAGATGACGATGGAGTCAGCACAGAAAAGTACAATCGCGAAAGCCAAGGCCGTAAAGTCGAGACCTTCGCGAAAGGAACAACTGACCAAACTGCTGAGCCGCAAAGCCGGCGTTACGATTGGACAGATACAGAAGGCTTTTGGCTGGCAGACGCATTCGGCTCGGGCAACGACAGCGACACTGCGTAAGGCGGGAATTTCAGTAGAACGCAGCGACGCCCAAAAAGGCGCTGTCTATCACAACTTTGCTCTGGTGTGAGGCAATGATGAGTGCATGCATCTTACACCTCGAACGGGCGATCAATGACATTGAGCGACTGGATCGACTGGGCTGCATTGAACGCTGGTGGGAGATATTCGAGCGATCACCGCCAAAACATCTTTCCCTTCAATTCATGAAGCGGGTGCTGATCTGGGAACTGCAAAACAGGGAGCTGGGAGGCTTATCAGCGAAAACTGAACGCCGCATGAGACAATTCGCGTCAGGCACGACACCATCTGCACAGGCTAAGCCGGGTTCGCACCTGGTTCGAGAATGGAACGGGCGCACCTATCTGGTTGAGGTGATCGACGGCGGCTATGTCATGGATGGCAGAACATGGCGTTCTTTATCCGCCATTGCGCTATACATCACGGGCGCTCGCTGGTCCGGGCCACGCTTCTTTGGGGTTCAGTGATGCGCCGGATCCGCTGTGCAATCTATACCCGCAAGAGTTCGGAAGACGGGCTAGAGCAGGACTTTAACTCGCTGCATGCCCAGCGGGAAGCCTGCGAGGCCTATATCGCCAGCCAGAAACACGAAGGCTGGGAACTGCTGCCAGATCGTTATGACGATGGCGGCATATCGGGCGGCCATCTGGATCGCCCTGCGCTTCAGCGCCTAATGCAGGCTGTGGACGAGAAACGCGTCGATCAGATTGTGGTCTACAAGATCGACAGATTGACACGTTCGCTGGCCGACTTTGCCAAGCTGGTTGACCGGCTAGACGCGGCAGAAACTTCCTTCGTATCGGTCACCCAGAGCTTTAACACCGCCACAAGCATGGGGCGCCTGACCTTGAACATGCTCCTGAGTTTTGCCCAGTTCGAACGTGAGGTCACGGCAGAACGTATCCGGGACAAAATCGCCGCGTCCAAGAGGAAGGGTATGTGGATGGGTGGTTGCGTGCCAATGGGCTATCAGCCGGATGGCCGAACGCTGAAGATAGATGAGACTGAAGCTGAAACGATCAGGACGCTATTTGGCCTCTATCTGAAACTTGGCACCCTGCGGGATGTAAAAGAACGGGCGGAGGAACTCGATCTCAAGTCCCGGAGCCGGCAACGAGCAGGCGGTCAAATGTCGGGTGGAACGCATTTCGACCGCGGTCAACTCCAGCATATTTTGAGCAATCCCGTCTATGCCGGCCGCATCCGGCACAAAAAAAAGGTCTATGAAGGTCAGCATCCGGCCATCATTGATCCGACGGTTTGGGAAAAGGTTCAGAACATGCTGCAGAATGGAGCTGCAGTTGCTCGCGGCTCCAAACAAAAGGCAATGAAATCGCCTTTAGCAGGCAAGCTCTTTGATGAAACCGGCGATCGCCTGACACCCAGCCACAGCCGAAAGAACGGAAAGAGACTTCGCTACTACATTTCTCGCAGGTTGGTCAAAGATCGCAGCCGGAAACATCCGGACGCCTGGCGGCTGCCCGCAGATCAGGTGGAGAGCTTGCTGGCAGAACTTATAAAGCAACATCTGACCAGACCCGGTGCCGCAGCAATGCTGACTGCGGATTTGACGGCAGCCGAACTATCAGTCGTAACGGAAAAGCTTCAGGTTCAGTTTGGAGGAAAGGAACGGCTGGCTTTAATTGAGCGCGTTGATTTG
>CAZRFT010000268.1:0-7662 GCA_964599255.1 uncultured Neptunicoccus sp.
GTATGGTCAGTGGCAATAAGCGAGGGCCATTCAGTCAGCGACATGCCCAAACCGTGCCCCAAGCGTCCAGCATCTGTGCCACCGCTTTGGGAGCAGATTTCATTCATGGCGTGGAATATGTCAGAGGCTTTTGCCCCGGGCTTTGCGGCTTCAAACCCTGCATCAGTTGCCTCGATCAAACGCGCATGACCGCTTGCCACCGCGTCACTTGGTGCGCCAACGGAGAAATTTCGATCATAGTCACAAAAATAGCCATCCAGTATCAAACCCGTGTCGAGCATCAACACATCGCGCGCTTGCAAGGGCGCTTCCTTGGCAAGAGAAATGACGTCGCCGTAGCCATCGGTTTCGGCTGCACCAGAGAGATAGGGGACCCAGTCCGCACCCTCTTCCAGACAAAGCCGTTGGAAATCTCGAAATACCTGATCAACCGCAACACCTTCGCTTGCAATCTCTGGGACACGATCAAAGGCACGGCCCGCGATTACGCAAGCTGCTTCGATTTTTTCAATCTCAGCGTCCGACTTGATGCCGCGCAGCGTTGCAATCATGGCGTCATCGCCGACGATTTGGCGGGTGCCTATTGAGGTTTTTAGGCGCTCAAAATCCGCAAGTGGCATACGAAGCCAAGTTTCGTGGCCCGATGGAGTAGCAATTTTTGCATCATTAGCTGTCAGCTCGTTTAAGGTTTCAGATAGCAGTGAAACGCCATCATCGATAAGGTCCGGACTGCTCCATGTGCGGATATCCGATATCCAGCTGCGCCCCATAAGCTCTGCACCGATGGAGGGGATCACAGCGACTGGATCACCATTCGCGGGTACAACCAAAAACCATGGTCGGCTTGGGCTTTCCCAGAAACGCGTAAGATAGCCTGTGAAATAGCGAATTTCGGTTTCGCGGGTGAGAAGCAAGGCTTCAATCCCCCGCGCCGACATCATGTCTTGGGCGCGTTTTGTGCGGGCTTGAAATTCCGCGTCTTCGAAACCGCGTTTCATGCGGGACCTTCGGAAAGGAAAGTTAAAATGCGTGCATTCGCATCAAGGCCGAGAGAGTCTGCAACACCGTTATGCATCGCAGCGGCGATACCTGCACCGCCAGAGGAAGAAGTCGCGATATTTGCCTCTTCCATTGCGGGTAGATGGGTCAGAACCTCTTCATCACTCAAAGTGATGAAATGATCCGCGTCACGGGCCAAACCATTCAGCGCGATCAAAGAGGGTTCTTTGCAATCTAAGCGTCCCATCACGCTATCCGGTCCATCGGTATAAACGCTTTTCCCAGCTTCAATACTTGCCTGCAGGGCGGGTGCATTTTCAGGTTCAACCACGGCAATCACAGGCGCGTCCCCCCAGACATGACGCGAATAGGCCGCAGCGGCACAGGCCAAACCACCAACACCGGCCTGAAGGAAAAGATGTGTGGGCGGTGCGTCTAGTTGATCGACCGCTTCAGCGACCATTTGCAAATACCCCTCCATCAGTGTGAAGGGGATTTCGGTATACCCTTCCCAAGAAATGTCAGACAGCAAGGTCCAGCCATGGTCATCCGCTGCCTTCATCGCAGCCTCCATAGAGGCGGCATAATCCTCACCCTCAATGCGAACGTCAGCACCTATTCCGCGCAAGCGATCAGCAAAGGATGAGGGAACTGTTTTTGCAAGGTAAACAACTGCATCCGCGCCAAAGACACGCGCAC
This sequence comes from uncultured Neptunicoccus sp., assembly GCA_964599255.1. Lineage (GTDB taxonomy): Bacteria > Pseudomonadota > Alphaproteobacteria > Rhodobacterales > Rhodobacteraceae > Amylibacter. The sequence goes on from CAZRFT010000268.1 coordinate 1,699, forward strand.
CAGCAGCGACACTAATGCCATGATTGCCAGCACTTGCTGTGACATAGGTAGTTCCCTTCAAGGTCTCCGCGGTCGGCTTTGGGTCTTTGGCAGCCGCTTGGGTCGCGATGACATAAGCGGCACCGAGCGCCTTAAATGAGCCAACATTCATTCGCTTTCGTTCGTCTTTGACGAACAAGGCACCGCCGTTGATCAAGTTATCTGCGGAAACCATCGGCGTTGTTTTGAATGCTGGGCATTGGGATAAAAGGTCGTGAACCCGTTTCGCGTTGACCGATGGGTAGTCGGCAGCGTTTGCGAGTTTTGCACCACCTTTATGTGGGTTCTGGATAATCTTCATAATGGGGTTCCCTCGATCCTAGGATATCGCGACAATGCACGTTTTCTCGCGACACCATAAGGAGAAATTTTGAAGATGATCAAACGATAAATTGGGCCATCTAGATTCGGGTGAGGGATACCGGTCTAAAATGAAAGCTCAATGTTTGATGGAAGGTAGGCGGATGGCTTAACAGCCCTTGGCATTTGCCACTGCGCGCGCGGCATTTTGGCGAATAGCAGCCTCGCTTTCAGCCGAGGCCTGAACGGGCTGAGAGGCAACTTCGTTTAGTTTCGCGCAATTCGCAGAGGCAAGGCTTGCGACCATACGGTTATAGGTCATCGCAGATTGCCCTGAGTAGCCAAAGCTTTCAGCTGTGGCGATGGGTGCTGCGAAACTGCCGTTCGCTGCAGATAGAAAAGCAATTAAACATGCAATCCGTTTCATGATCTTTGTACCCCATATCATTGGTTCCAATTTATACGCTTGATTGGCTTAAGTGTAGAGTGCGTTTCGTCACAATTCGGTGCGATTTTTCGCAGATGTTGCGCATTTGCGATTCGAGCTTTGAGGGCGCATTTTGAAAACCGCTCATCCCGCTTGGAATTTGTTCCCAATATGTTCCCGTTTTTGGCGGCCAAAGGCGGGGATGCCATGCCCATAGATGGGAAATTTTGGGAAATCACTTAAAACCACATTATCTTGTGTGTTAGTGAAAAGTATCCACAAAATATGCTAAAAAGATGACCTGGATATCAACCTATCTGGCTGAATTTGTGAACAAATGTCAGAAAAATCCATTAAATTCCATAAAATTCCTTTGAGTGGCAAAAAATTCCAGCTATCACCATCGACAGATGGAAGGGCGTATCAATCGGGCGTCAAGATCCGAGGAACCCTTTAGCAGGCTTCATACAGGCACCCCCATCTCAAGACTAAGATCCGGGCGCGGATCGGCAGAGCAGACACCCCCCAAGGTGGCCCATCGCGCAAAACCGGACGGTCCGAATCGGGACAAGGCGGCGGATAGAGCAGTGGCAGCAGCTCTGTCCGCCGTTTCAATAACAGGGGGTCCGCCCCCAAAAACGAAGAGGTCGCGACACACGTGGCACGACGGTTCAGAGGAGAGTTCGTCCAGAAACTGGACGAGAAGGGCAGGGTGTCTATCCCCGTCGCCTTTCGTCGTGTTGTTGAGTTAGGCGATCCTGATTTTCCCGAACAGAAACAGCCGCATTTTGTTTTGGTTTACGGCGATGAACGCCGCAATTTTTTTGAGTGCTACACCATCGAAGGTGCGGATGCGATTGATGCGCGCATTGAGGAGTTGGACGAAGACAGCCCTGAGAGGCGCGATTTAGAAGAGTTTTTCAACGGGTATTCTTTGTTGATGTCGGTTGATGATTCAGGTCGTGTTGTGATCCCAGAACGCTTACGCGAAAAAATTGGCATCGAAGGAGAGGCCTATTTTATCGCCTATGGATCGACCTTCCAGATTTGGAACAAAGAAGACTATGAAAGCCGGGCACGACCCAAAGACGTGCTTGATAGTGCCATAGATCCGCTGCGGCGCTTGCCGAAAAAGCGCGTAGAATAATAATGATGGGCGCGGCTGAAATGAATGAAGCACCCCATATCCCCGTCCTTCTTGACCCTATAATTCACCATGCATCCCCTATTGGTGGCTCTTGGGCTGATGGGACCTTTGGGGCAGGAGGCTATACCCGGGCCCTGTTGGATGCGGGCGCCGATCAGGTTTTCGCCATTGACCAAGACCCCACTGTTTTTGACATGGCCAAGGCATGGGCTAAAAAATTCGAAGGCCGCTTGCATTTGATCGAAGGACGTTTTGGTGCCTTGGATAGTCTGATTGGCGATGGCTTGCCGCTCGATGGCATTGTCCTTGATATTGGTGTTTCTTCTATGCAGCTTGATCAGGCGGGACGCGGATTTTCGTTTGTCCAAGACGGCCCGTTGGACATGCGGATGTCGGATGATGGTATTACGGCCGCCGATATCGTTAATCGCGCCTCTGAGCGCGATATAGCGGACATACTCTATTTATTCGGGGAAGAGCGTGCATCCCGGCGAATTGCCAAGCGGATTGTCGAACACCGACCTTTTAGAACAACGCTGGAGCTTGCCGACGTCATATCGGCCGCATTGCCGCGCCCGAAACCTGGACAGGTTCACCCTGCAACGCGAAGCTTTCAGGCGTTACGTATTGCGGTGAACGATGAGTTGGGTCAGCTTTGTGAGGGGCTTATGGCCGCAGAACGCGCCCTGAAAGCTGGAGGCGCCCTTGCCGTTGTCACCTTTCATTCCCTTGAAGACCGAATTGTGAAGCGCTTTTTTCAAGAAAGATCGGGCGGGAATGCACGGGTTAACCGCTACCAGCCACAGCAGGCTGAGGGTGATGCGCAATTTATGATGATTTCACGCAAAGCAATTGCGCCAACGCCAGAAGAAACCCAAGCGAACCCAAGAGCGCGGAGTGCCAAATTGCGTATAGGCCGCAGAACAGAGGCGCCATCTGGAACCCCGAATTTTCAAAAGTGGGGATTGCCACAGTTTGATTTGGAAAGGATTTTATAATGCGATATTTCCTTTATCTTTGTTCCCTAAGCCTTGTGCTGGGTGTTGCCTATTGGGCCTATACGGAAAACTACACAACGCAGGCCTCTAACCTGCGCGTGAAGAATCTACAGACGCAAATCGCTGAAGAGCGCGCTGCCCTTTCTGAGTTGAATGCCGAATGGGCATACTTGAATCGACCCGAGCGATTGCGTGATCTTACAGATATGAATTTTGATAGCTTGCGCCTGGTGCCGCTCTCTGCGGAGCATTTTGTTGAGCTTGAAGAAATTCCTTTGCCACGCAATTTTGAGGCGGCGCCAAGCACGCTTGATGGCACTGAGCCTGTAAAAGTCGGCGATGTTGAGGAGGAAGGAATATGAGGCGCGAGCCACTTCTTCCACTTGCGCAGGTCGCAAAGGCTCGTGAGACGGGCGAAAGTATCGATTTGATTGAGGCGCGGCAGCGTGCAAAGCGCAATCGGCATCTAGCGCGCAAGGATCGAGTTAAAGCAGAAAATCGGTTGCTGGTTCTGGCCCTTTGTTTTGTCATTGGTTTCGCGACTGTTGCTGTGAAGATGGGCATGGTCGCAACTAGCGGTGCGGAAGAACCTGATAATTTCACGATCACATCGAAGATCGTCAACAACCGAGCGGATATTGTGGATCGGTCGGGCCATATTTTGGCGACGAATTTATTGACGCGCGCGCTTTATGCGCAACCCCCATTGATGATCGATCCAGAGCGCGCGGCAAAAGAGCTTGGTCGAATTTTCCCTGAGTTAGATGTGGCACGACTAACCAAAGATTTTACTGATCCGAAACGCAAATTCCTTTGGATAAAAAAATCAATTAGTCCAGAGCATGCGCAAAAGGTGCATGATTTAGGCGAGCCAGGCCTACTGTTTGCCAGCCGCGAAATGCGTCTTTACCCAAATGGACGGCTAGCAGGACACCTTCTTGGTGGTACGCGATTTGGGGAAGAGGGCACGCGCGCTGCTGAAGTTGTTGGCGTTGCCGGCGTCGAGGCTTACTTTGATGATTATTTACGCGATCCGACTTTGCAGGGTGCCCCGCTTCAATTGTCTATCGATCTTTCGGCCCAAGCGGTCCTGGAGGATGTGTTGGAAGATGGCATGATCTTTATGAATGCCAAAGGCGCATCAGCGGTGATGATGGATGTTTATTCAGGTGAAATCATGGCCATGTCGAGCTTGCCAGATTTTGACCCCAACAAGCGACCACGACCCAAAACAGAAGGAGACCGTGGTGACGATCCCTTGTTCAATCGCGCGGTCCAAGGGCTTTATGAACTCGGCTCTACTTTCAAAATTTTTACTGTGGGCTCTGTGTTGGAAAAGGGGATGTATACGGCGAGCGCAAATATCGACACAACATCGCCTATGAAGTTGGGGAGCGTTGAGATCGAGGACTTTCACGATAACGGCCCAAGCCTGACGGTAGAAGATGTGATTATGAAGTCATCCAATACAGGTACTGCGCGCATGGCTTTGGCGGCTGGCACCTCTGCACAGAGGCGTATTCTGAAGGATCTAGGATTTTTTGAACCTACGAAAGTCGAGTTGATCGAGGGATCAACTGCTAAACCTCAGCTGCCCGATCCGTGGCGAGATATTTCAACAGTCACGATTTCTTATGGCCACGGCCTAACCGCCAGCCCGCTTCATTTGGCAAGTGCTTATGCAACAATTGCAAATGGGGGGCGCAAAGTGACCCCAACCATCCGCCGCCTTGATACGACTGAGAAGCTTGGTGAGCGGGTTATGTCGGAAGGGGTCGCGAAGGAGTTGGTTCGCATGTTGCGCCGCGTTGTCGGTGACGAAGGGGGAACCGCAACCATGGGTGAAGTAAAAGGATATGATGTGGCAGGTAAGACTGGGACGGCAGAAAAAGTGGGTCGCGGCGGTTACCAAGAAGACGCCGTGATCTCGACCTTTGCCTCGATCTTCCCTGCCTCTGATCCGCGTTATGTGCTAGTGGTTTCACTGGATGAGCCGAAAATTCAAGCGCTTGGCGAGGAACGCCGATCCGCCGGTTGGACAGCGGTACCAGTAGCTGCCGAAATCATCACCCGTGTTGCCCCAATCTTGGGTTTGCGTCCCATTGCGCGAGGCGGGAAAACCGAATACATCCAAACCAGCAATTGATCACGGAGCCTTCATGGGCGCGGCGGCAAAACATCTTAGCGATCTTAGCCTGACCAGCGCGGATGGCTCTAATCCCGAAATCACTGGGCTGTCAGTAGATAGCCGCGACGTAAAACCGGGGCATTTGTTTGCCGCCCTTCCAGGCGTAAATCGCCATGGTGCGGAGTTTATTCAATACGCTGTGCGCATGGATGCAGCCGCGATCCTTACGGATGCAGAAGGAGCTGAGATCGCGAGAGATTGGCTTGAGGATGTTGCCCTTGTCCTAAGTGACAATCCAAGATTGATGCTGGCCCAAACGGCGGCACGATTTCACGGCCGGCAACCAGAGAATATGGTGGCTGTCACGGGCACGAATGGGAAAACCTCCGTTGCGAGTTTCGCGCGTCAAATTTGGGAAGCGCTGGGGTTGAAGGGTGTCAACTTTGGCACTGCTGGCGTCGAAGGAGCGGTAACTGCCGCAATGACCCACACAACGCCAGAACCCATAACTTTGCATGCGCTTTTGGCGGAATTGAAAGATCAGGGCGTCACACATGCCGCGATGGAAGCCTCAAGCCATGGATTGGCGCAACATCGATTGGACGGTGTTTATCTAACGGCTGCGGCATTTACGAATTTCACTCAAGACCATCTCGATTATCACGAGACCTTCGAAGATTATTTTGAAGCTAAACTGGGACTGTTCACCCGCGTCCTCCCTCCAGAGGGAACGGCGGTGCTGAATATTGATGATCCAAAAGTGGCCGAAATCCTGCCAATCGCTCAATCGCGCGGCCAAGAGGTGATCACGGTCGGACGCGATGCCGAACTTAGCTTGCTGAACGCAAGATTTGATGCAACGGGTCAGGAGTTGCGTTTTAGTTGGCGTGGGGACGCGATGACAACGCGGCTTGATTTAATTGGA
>CAZRFT010000269.1:0-11033 GCA_964599255.1 uncultured Neptunicoccus sp.
GTGCCTGCGCAACGCGAATGCTTCCCTGATATGGATAAAAAAGACGTCGCGCTATTTGGTGCCGCTGTTGGCATCTTTAAAAATCTTGTTTTTGTGCACCCCCAAGCCGAACCTGTCGAATCATTTGACACATGGAAAAAACGCGCTCTCTTCAGTGCCATGGCCCCATGATCTTGAAGCCGCAGAGATGGAAGAAAATCCAGATAATGTGGTTTACGAGCTGAAATGCAATTGGAAGGTATTCGCCGAAAACGCGATAGACGGCTACCACCTGTCTTATTTGCACAAGAATACACTTGGCGGACCAACGCACGATAAAAATATCTGGGAGACCTTCGGACGCCACATGGTTTGGTGGTCAACCGAACGCGAAGGGGTCAAACACCGCATCCCGCAATTTGTCGAAAACGCCGCCAAGGGGTCGGGCCTAAAGGTTGTGACAGGTGCCGATACACCCGGTTATGGCGGGGTCTATATGCTCTTTCCCACAACAATCCTAACGCCGAACCCATGGGGATTTTCGATATCCATCATGGAACCCGTCGATGCAAATACAACCCGCCTACGGATCAGGAACTGGTCCCCCAAAGGATGGCTAACCTACACGCACCGCGCCAAAGACATCCCTGGCTATGACAAAGCATCCGGTTTGATTAAATCCGAATTCTGGACGCAACATCCCCTCGAAACGGGTGACTTCCAAACCGAAGATGTATGGGTCTGCGAAAAAATGCAACGCGCCCTCCAGTCCCCCCGCCACGAAGTTGGCTTTTTGGCCAAAGGAACGGGCGGCGAAGCAGCACTCGATTTTTTTCAGCAATGCGTTTTGGAATTTGTGGAAGGCTGATAATCAGTCCAACTTTGAGGTTGATGTATCCGATCAATCACTCCGAAACACTCACCTTACACTATCAAACCTAAAGCCTCATCGCTCGCCGTGCCGTCATATTTATTTCGTGGCGGCCAAGGGCGTGATTTCCAATCTGGTTTGAAAGCAAAGCTTGAAACTGTGCGCCCATCAACCAAAGCCCCGTTTCCGGCCCCCAGCGCATAGTCATAATAAAGCTTCACAATTTCTTCTTCGGTAACTTGCTGCGTGGCGGGATGCTCCATGCACGCGGAACGCCACTGACGAACGCGGTCAAACTCCGCACTATCTGGCAGCTCAAATTCTTCGTAGTAGTCCAAGAACCAGAAACGCTTGAAAATCGGCGCAAATACAGCTTCCGCTAAGCCGAAATCATCAAACAGGAACACGCCCTCGGGATTGTGTTCCACCAGAAAATCATTGAGTTCACGATAAAGCCCTAGCATCTTACCGATATGGCCCTGCCGTGCATCACGGTCCTGATTCAACACATAGATATATCCAGCCATCGTAAACGGGCCTTCTTTTGCAACCATCATTGACTCAACGGCGTGTTCAGCTGGATCATTTCGACGCAAAGGCCCGCCTGCAATTACCTCATCCAAGTAACGTAAAATCACCAAACTCTCTTTGACAATTTTCCCATCCGCTGTTTCCAAAACAGGAAGCGCGGTCGTGCCGCGTGTTTTCTTTAACAGTTCAGGATCCCGCGGTTTGGTGATGTCGACGACACGAAATTCCACTTGGTCCTCCGCGCCCCTGAGCGCCAGTAAAATTTCCAAACGTTGTGAAAAGGGACAAACTGGAATGTGGTAAACAATGTGCTTTGGCATCTTTTACTCCTTTAGCCGCCATTTAAATGGCATGTAGGAGTCAAGAGCAAGTTCGGGCGAACGCTTTTGGAATTGCCCGACCGAAAGCCAAAACGGAAAAAGCCCCGCCAATCGGCAGGGCTTTAACTAAACTGATAGGCTCAGGATCGCTTTACAGCAGACCTTCGCGTTGTGCCTTTTTACGGGCCAGTTTGCGTGCACGACGGATCGCTTCGGTTTTTTCGCGTGCTTTTTTGATGGAAGGCTTCTCGTAATGCTGACGAAGCTTCATCTCGCGGAAAACACCTTCGCGCTGTAGCTTTTTCTTCAAAGCACGAAGCGCCTGATCGACGTTATTATCACGAACTGATACCTGCATGTGGTTACACCACCTTTCAAAGTTAGAGTTGCGTCATCGCAGGAGCGCGCCATATAACAAGGGATCAACCCCGAGTCTAGCCCATGAAAAAGAGAAAATCCGAACGCGATCATATCGAAGAAGCCCGTGAAAAATTGCTGGCCGCGATCCTGCCGCATGTCGAGTTTGATGGCTGGTCAGCTGAAGCATACGCACGCGCATTGTCCGAGACCGGGCTTACGCCCGATCTCGCCAGCGGGGCCACGCCGCGCGGTGCTGTAGATCTAGCCGCGAGCTTTCACCGCGCGGGGGATCAGGCGATGGTAAATGCCTTGAGTGGTCCTGAATTTGAAGTCCTCTCGATCCGCGAGAAAATCGCCTTCGCCATAAGGTGGCGGATTTCTTTTATAGCACCCTACCGCGAACAGGTGCGCCGCGCGCTTAGCCTTTATGCGATGCCTGCCCATATGGGAGAGGGCACAGAAATGCTTTGGAAAACCGCAGATTTAATCTGGAACGCCGCTGGCGATACCGCCCAAGACGCGAACTACTATACGAAACGCACGATTTTATCCGCGGTTTATTCCGCAACGCTTCTTTATTGGCTGTCCGACGATTCAGAAGAATTTGAGGATAGCTGGGCCTTTTTGGACCGTCGCATTGAAAATGTGATGCAATTTGAAAAGCTCAAAGCGAACGTCTTGAATTCCCCCGTGGGTGGTTCATTTAGCAAACTTATGGAAAGTTTTCGCAAGCCCGATACGGATCACAAGCGTTCATTTCCAGGATATTCAGACGAGTTGAATTCCTGACCCCAACCCCTTATTGCGCTGGTATCAATTTTTAGGAGAGACGTGATGGCCTTAGGTGGGCGCATTCTGACATGGTACGAAGGCAAATGGCACGAAGGCAACGCGCCCATTATCGGCGCTGCCGATCACGTCGCCTGGCTGGGCACCCAGGTCTTTGACGGCGCGCGCCAATTTGAAGGGGTGCGTCCCGATTTGCACCTTAACTGTGATCGTATCGTTGCAAGTGCAGAAGCGATGGGCATGGTCAGCCCCGTCACATCAGCAGAGGTTTTGCACCTTTGCGAAGAGGGGTGTGCGATGTTTGCCGAAGGCACACCGCTTTATATTCGACCGATGATGTGGTCCAAAGAAGGCACGCCTGGCATCATCGATCCCGATCCAGAAAGCACAGGATTTGCGATTTGCTTGGAAGAATACCCAATCCCCGCTATTGGCAATTTTGCACTGGGCGTGTCCGAGTTTCGCCGGCCCCGCCAAGACATGGCGCTAACGACCGCCAAAGCAGGATCCCTTTATGCAAATAATGGTCGTATCATGGCCGATGCGCGTCGTCGTGGATTTAACAATGCCCTCTCCCTCGATATCGACGGCAACGTTGCAGAAACCGCCTCGACCAACGTGTTCACGGTGCGCGATGGCGAGGTGTTCACGCCTGTGCCCAATGGCACATTCCTCAATGGGCTAAACCGACAGCGCGTTATTAAACTCCTCAAGGCAGATGGATATAAAGTCCATGAGGTGAGCATGATGCTTGAAGATTTCGATAAAGCGGATGAGATTTTCTGTACCGGCAATATCGCCAAAATCATGCCCGTTGATCGCTATCTTGATCGCGAAATGCCCGACTACCCAATCGCATTGCGGGCAAAAGAACTCTACTGGGATTTCGCGCATAGTCGATTTGATAAAGAGGCAGTCGCCTAAGCGGCGTGAGCGCCGACGCGCCACGACTGCTTACCTAATCGGCGCTAAGTCATAGGGGCGCGTCATATTGCAAGAACGGCGCTGTTCCGAACATTTCCGAAACGCCAGATCTTTCGTCAGGCAAATCCGCGCCTCTTGAATATTGCCATCTTTACACGTGATCTCAATCTGATCGGCACGCAATTCGGGATTTGCTTCGATGAAGGCCTCTTGAACCACACGCGGCAGGATATCAATTTCCCGTGGCAGTTGACTAAAAATCTCGGGCCGGTTGATCTTGGCGTAAGCCGCACGCGAGAGCTCAAAGTAAGCCTCCGCCGTCATGCCCGCGCAAGTACCATGTTTTTTCCATTGATGCCATGCCAGCCCACTTGTGCCCATAATATCGGCCATTTCTGCCGTTTGCGCGCGTGTGGCCTGCCTAAAATTATGACGACAATAGCTTGGCCACCCCGTTTCATATTGCGGCCATAGCCCGTGCAACGTGAACCCAAAACCTTGCCCTGCATCACATTGTTCAGAGCCCCGCGCATCCCCTGTTGTTTCACACCAAGACGGCGTCCAGCTCAGCGACAAAAGGTAATAGTCAAAATCACCAGAGCTTTCGCCTTCGGCATGCGCAAGCCCTGCGACCATCAATAACGCCACTAAAAACTTCCGCATTCTGCCCTTTCCCTTTTGCAAATTCCCCCCTATATAGGCGGGGAATTTTCCCCTTAACAGCGGTAATTCGGTTCGCCAAAGTGGCGGATCACCCTATTCAGGGAACCCTACCGCTATGACTGAAAGGACGACTAAAATGGCACTCCCAATTATGGCAAAAGCAACAGCCGTATGGTTGGTCGACAACACAACGCTAAGCTTCAAGCAGATCTCTGATTTCTGTGGTCTGCACGAGCTCGAAGTCCAAGGCATCGCTGATGGCGAAGTCGCCGCGGGCATCAAAGGCTTTGACCCAATTGCCAATAAGCAATTAACGGCTGAAGAGATCAAAAAGGGCGAAGATGATGTCGCCTATAAATTGCAGTTGATGTATAACCCAGCCTCTGAAGGTGAAGAGAAGCGCCGCGGACCCCGCTATACGCCCCTTTCCAAACGTCAGGATCGTCCTGCCGCTATTTTGTGGTTGGTAAAATTTCACCCTGAACTCTCTGATGGTCAGGTCTCTCGTTTGGTAGGAACAACCAAGCCAACAATCCAATCTATTCGCGAACGTACGCATTGGAATATTTCGAATATTACACCGATTGACCCTGTCGCGCTTGGTCTGTGTAAGCAATTGGATCTGGATGCCGCAGTTGCAAAAGCCGCCAAAAAGGCAGAGCGCGAAGGCCGCGCAATTTCAGCAGACGAACGTGAAAAGCTGATCTCAACGGAACAAAGCTTGCAAATGGAAGCAGATGCACCTGGTCAGCAAATGCCAAGCAATATTAGCGGGCTTGAAAACTTCAGCATCGGCGAGTCCGAGCCAGAAGAAAAAGAAGCGCCTGTCGATGCCGACAGCTTCTTTAACCTTCCAAACGAAGACGACGAAGACGATCAAGATACATAAACCGTTGGGGCGCATGCACCCCAACGCGGTTGTCTGAGCGCAAGGCGCTCGGGCGGCCACCGCACGAGCGTCTTGCCCGAAGACAAGCGCCCTATCGCGCGGACATCTGTCCGCGCAACCCCATCAATGTTCTACTTTATTCAGCGGATCAAACAGCGTTCGGCCGCCATCCACGGTTAAAACCTGACCGGTGACAAACGAACTGGCATCGGACGCCAGATATTGCGCGGTTTGACAAACTTCGGACGCATCAGCCAATCGCCCCAACGGGGTCGCAGCGCGCATTTCCTCTTCCATCTCATCTTCTTCTGCCAAAAGACGCTCTAGATTGGCAGAAATAACTGACCCAATTGCAATCGCATTCACGCGGATATCATGCTCAGCAAAACCCACCGCAAGCGATCGCGTCATCTGGTTCATCGCTGCGGATGAAAGGGAATAGGCTAACAGATTGGGGTGCGTGCGCTCCGCCGCGATCGACGAAAGGTTAATGATCGAGCCGCCTTTGCCCTCTTCTGCACTATCCCCATTTTGCGAGATTATGCGTTTCGCCACCGCCTGACTTAGGCGCAATGCCGATAATACGTTTTGTCGAAATAAATCTTCAACCCCATCCGCCTTAGGATCAATCGGATCAGAGGTGATCACCTGACGCGAGGCATTAACCAAAATATCGACACGTTCAAAATTGTCGATTGTGTAAGACAACAGATTGGCAACCGTCAGCTTCTCGCTCACATCACCGGCATAGGTGTGCACCTCACGACCTTCCAACAACGTCTTTTCAATTTCCAATCGTTCTTCATCAATATCGGCCATAATCACATTGGCCCCGGCATTTAAAAAATGCTTCGATATTGCCAAGCCGATCCCATTGGCCGCGCCTGTGATAATCGCCGTCTTTCCTGAAATTGAAAATCCCATCTGCTAGCCTCTCGGTTTTCCGGCCCGAATAATCTTATATTGCGGGCTTTGATGCAAAATCTCTCCCGTCGCAAAACAGGATTTCAAACTGTCTTCATACGCCAATTGACGATTCGCAACCATCCATAATTCACCCCCTTGATGAAGCAGCCTTGACGCGGCTTGAATGAAGGCCTTGCCCAAGTTTTCATCTTTCTTACGGCTCTGGTGAAAGGGTGGATTCATTAAAATCCAATCATAGGGTTCCGCCTGAAATTCCAATGCATCGGCCCAATGAAAGACCGCGCGTGGGTCTTTTACATTCTCCTGCGCACATGCCAGCGCCACGGCATCGGCCTCGATCAAGTCAAAAGAGGTGATTTCCGCATGCGCGCCCAATGCGGCTTGCGCCAAATATCCCCAGCCCGCACCCAAATCCGCAACCCGCCCAGACAAGGGTGGCAGACATTCGTTTAAAAAATACGACCCGTTATCAATATGCTCAGATGAAAACACGCCCGGCTTCGTTGTAAACCCATCAAGATTTACTGATGCCTGCGCTTGACCAATCCATTCCTCAAAAATCTCTGGGGTGCCGGTTTTCTGCAACCAAAATACCTTGCCATGCGCCTTAGAGATTACCTGCTCAACGCCCAAGAGTTTTCGTACCGCCTTCAAATGGCTTTCAATCCCGTCGGATTTATCCCCGTTAAGGATCAAAATACCGCCCTCTACCAGACGCCCATAAGCCTCCGCGATGATCCCTTGGGATTCCACCTTATTGCGCGTGATTTCTACTAGCGCAATTTGCAGCTCACCGCCCGCGTCTTCCACCAACCCCATTCGCAGCGCGCGGTCATAAAGCGGTTTCATCTTTTGCTGAAAACTTGCCCCCCGCAGTTGCTCATAGATCAAACGCGGTTGCGCATTAAAAATTCCAATTGGCCCTGTGCCAATATCAATATCATCAAGGGCAAGGGACAGGCGGTCGATATTGCTCATATATCAAACAGGCGCTTGGCCTATTCCTTTTCCATCGTGCATTGAAGGGGATGTTCATGCTGGCGGGCGAAGTCCATCACCTGCATGACCTTTGTTTCAGCAATATCATGGCTGAACACCCCAACCACTGCTAGGCCTTTGTTATGCACAGTCATCATCAGCTCATAGGCCTGGCTGTTCCCAATGCCGAAAAAACGTTCCAGCACATAGACCACAAACTCCATCGGTGTGTAATCATCATTTAACAGCAAAACTTTATACATCTTTGGGCGCTCGACCTTGGGTTTGGTCTTCGTCGCGATACCAGTATCAGTATCTTCATCGGGTCCAAGATATGGGGCGCGTATGGGCATAATCTCAACAAAGTCTCTGCTTGAGGGGAAAATATAACGTGAATCGAAGATTCTAAAAGGGTTTTAGCTCCTATTCCTTCTCTCACTCACGTCTATTTGCGCGCAGATGTGGCAATTCTGTCCCGCCTCAAGCTTTGCATTCATAGCTCGAAAAAAATATTTCTTTTCAAATGCCTACATGCTAATAAACGCAGAACGATAAGCCGTTTTAAGCGGTAAAAACAAAAATAAGATGTCGGGGATAACCGATGCGTAAATGGGCAGTAGTTCAGGCAATCGCCACCATTTTCTTCTTTTCTCTTGTGCAAATCGCACAAGCCGCCCCCTATGCGGCTATGGTTTTGGACGCCCGCACGGGCGAGGTTTTGCATTCACGAAACGCCGATACCCGCCTTCATCCCGCTTCTTTGACCAAAATGATGACGCTGTATTTGGCGTTTAAAGCTGTCGAAAGCGGTCAACTAAAGCTCGATCAAAAGGTACGGATTTCTGAATTTGCAGCCTCCGAACCCCCCTCACGTTTGGGGCTGACCAAAGGCACTAAAATCACAATCCGAAACTTGATCCGTGCAACGGCCGTAAAATCCGCAAATGACGCCGCAACAGCTTTGGGCGAAACCATCGCGGGGTCAGAGGCTGCATTTGCAAAACTCATGACCGCCCAAGCAAAAGCCTTGGGCATGACAAAAACTACGTTCAAAAATGCACATGGTTTGACGCAAGAGGGTCACCTCTCTACCGCGCGCGATATGACCATTTTGGGCCGTCGCCTAATGTATGATTTCCCAGAATATTATAACCTGTTTTCCCGCCGCTCAACCAATGCGGGCCTTCGTGAAGTGGTGAACACGAACCGCCGTCTGCTCGCGAATTATCGCGGTGCAGACGGCATTAAAACCGGCTACACAAATGCCGCTGGCTTTAATCTTGTGGCCAGCGCAAAGCGCGGGGATAAACGTATCATTGCCACCGTCTTTGGTGGGCGCTCTTCTGCAACACGAAATGCGCGCGTCGCCGAACTCCTTGATATGGGTTTCTCCCGCACGCCTAATCGCTATGCGGCCGATGCGATCCCGGCCACCCCACAACCGGGTATTCGTTTGGCAGGCGTCGCTGGTGCCAGCAATCCTGCTTTGATAATTAAGGCGCCCCGCGCCGTGGCAAACTCGCCCCGTCCAAAACGGCGACCGCAATTCTCCGCTGAGATTATCGCCGCCGCATCTGTCGTGCGCGAAGATGTCGAAGCAGAGATTATGCTTGCCGCGCAGCTTTCTGCCGAAAATCGCGTGCGCCAACAGAAAATCGCACAAACCGATCTCTATGCCCAAGAAACACTTATCATGAACTCGGTTGTCCTCGCCTCAAATGCACGGCCCAGCTACGTCGAACCGCCACAGCAAGAAGAGCGCGTGGTGACCAAAGATATCATTACCAAAGGGGGCGGATGGTCGGTGCAACTGGGCGCCTATTCAAATCGCTTTAATGCGGAAAAAGCGCTGCTGCGCACGGCGCTCGTTGATGTCAACGCGCTTGAAGGCGCTGAAAAAGTCATCAAACCCACCAAAGGGGGTGTCGGCAAACAACTTTATCGCGCGCGGTTTGTCGGGCTGTCCGAAACGGGCGCGGAACGCACCTGTGCACGTCTTCGTGCGCGCGGCGAAGAGTGCACGCTCATCAGACCCGGCGCATAAATCTATCCAGTTAAAATTAGGCTGACAGGCTAGCCAAACCGACGGGTGTAAGGCGTAGCCTTTCCACTAGGTATTGCTGAGTGCAGGTTCACCTGCCCGAAGCAATGCCTACCCGTTCACGCCATCCCAGAATTTTTTCACCTTAGTAAAAAAACCTTCGGAATTGGGGCTGTTATCTTGCCCTTGCGCATCAAACTCTTTGAGCAACTCACGCTGTTTCGCTGTCAGGTTCACCGGTGTTTCCACCGCAATCTCTAGATAAAGATCACCATAACTTGCACCCCGTAAGGCGGGCATACCTTTACCCTTCAGACGCATTTGCTTTCCAGATTGGGCGCCCGGTGGAATTTTCACGCGTGATTTTCCGCCATCCAAATTCGGCACTTCAATGTCTCCACCCAAAGCGGCAGAGGTCATGGACACGGGCACCTCAACAAAAAGATTTGTGCCTTCGCGCTCAAACAAGTCATGCTCTTCAACATCAATGAAAATATACAAGTCACCCGATGGCCCACCGCGTTGACCCGCTTCACCTTCACCTGACAAGCGAATGCGTGTGCCCTTCTCGACCCCTTTGGGGATATTCACGGATAAAGAGCGATCTTTATAGGTTGATCCTGAACCGCTACAGGTTCCGCAAGGATTGGTGATCGTCTCACCGCGCCCCGAACAGGTTGGACAGGTGCGCTCCACGGTAAAGAAACCTTGCTGTGCACGGACCTTACCCATACCCGAACAAGTGGGACAGCGGCTTGGTTCCGTACCAGGTGCAGCACCTGATCCAGAACAGGTCTCGCAGGATACCGAAGAGTTCACCTGAATGGTTTTTTGCAACCCTTCATAGGCCTCTTCCAAACTTACCGTCAGATTGTAGCGCAGATCAGAGCCACGACGTGCGGCACTTGCCCCACCGCCACGGCGCCCCATCATGTCGCCGAACAAATCCTCAAAAACGTCCGAAAATGCGCCGAAATCACCGCCGCCAAATGGGTTGCCGCCGCGTGCGCCCCCGCCCATTCCGCCTTCAAACGCGGCATGACCGTAATTGTCATAGGCCGCTTTTTTCTCAGCGTCCTTTAGTACCTCATAGGCCTCGTTCACTTCTTTAAACTGGGCTTCGGCATTTTCATTATCTTTGTTGCGATCTGGATGCAGCTCCATCGCCTTTTTACGAAACGCCTTTTTGATTTCCGCTTCGCTTGCGCCTTTGGAAACCCCAAGAACTTCGTAATAGTCACGCTTTGCCATCGTTGACCTCTGTAAACTGCATTATCCCCGCATTAATCGGGGATAATGACTATTTGGTTGCTGATCAGTGCTTTTCAACACCGATCCAGATCAACGGTCGTCTTTACCTAGATCTTCGAAATCCGCGTCAACGATATCCTCATCAACACCGCTTGGCGTATCATCAGGCTCTTCGTCCATCTCTGGCGCGGCAGCTGCGGCTTCTTCTTGCTGCGATTTATAAATCGCCTCGCCAAGTTTCATGGCCGATTCCGTCAGGTCCTGACTGCGCGCTTGGATTTTCCCCGCATCTTCGGTTTCCAGCGCTTCCTGTAGGTTCTTGATCGCCATTTCGATCACTTCCACAGTTGTTGGGTCCACCTTGTCAGAATGCTCTTCCAAAGATTTTTCGGTACCGTGGATCAGGCTTTCCGCTTGGTTCTTGGCTTCTACCAATTCCTTGCGTTCCTTATCCGCTTCGGCATTTTCCTCGGCATCCTTGACCATTTGCTCGATCTCGTCATCCGACAG
>CAZRFT010000270.1:0-22388 GCA_964599255.1 uncultured Neptunicoccus sp.
CCAGATTTGCAGGGGAAGCTACCCGCGCCTGGCGATCTGCTGTTGGCAAGATTACCGCGCCGCCTTGGCGCATTGCCCGTCTTTAAGAAGTCAGTCACGGACGAGCTCATCAAAGTCAGACCCGTTTCCAACATAGAGACATCAATGAAATTCCCCTTGCCGGTTTTTTGCCGTTCCACCAATGCAGCTGACACTGCAAAAGCGGCGGCCATACCAGTTGCATAATCCAGAATTGGAGCGCCGGTGCGAATAGGCCCGCTTTCTTGGGTGCCAGTTGCTTCCATGATCCCACAAGAGGCTTGGATATTCACATCGTAAGCAGGCGCGTTTTCTTGCGGGCCGCCCCGTCCATATCCCGTCATCGCACAATGGATAAGATGAGGGTGCTTTTTGGCGATGTCGTTGTCACCCAGACCAAGGCGCCGCATGGTATCGGGGAGGTGATTTTCAACAAGAATGTCAGCGCGGGCCAAAAGAGAATGAGCAGCGACTTTTCCTTCTTCAGTGTCCAAGTCCAGTGCCAAAGATCGCTTCCCAGCCCCTTGAGTTAGATAAGACGTACTCATCGCGTTTCGCGCGGCTTCTTCATCCGTTCCCCCACGATGGCGAATCGCATCGCCTTTCACAGCTGATTCCAATTTGATGACATCTGCACCCAACAAACCCAGGTAGTATGAACAGGCGGGCCCTGCGAGGACATGGGTGAAATCGACGACCAAAAAGCCCGATAAAGGATGAGTTTGGGACATATCCGCCTCAAATAGTTCTTGGATATGAAAACAGGCTTTTATTGGACTGGCAAGCTGTCCAAAAATGAGACCCAAGATCACAATTTTCGTTTTATTATTTACTTCCATCTTTCCAGCGCTCAAACTGTTTGGACCTATAGGGAGGAAAATATGAACTTTGCAAAGAAAGTAGCTGCAGGCTTTGCAGCAACTGCAATGCTCGCTGGAGCGGCATTTGCGGATTATCCTGAAAAACCAATCAAAATCATGGTCGGCTTTTCAGCTGGTGGTGGTACTGATACTACGGCGCGTGGTTTTGCATCTTACATGCACGAAGCACCAACAATGAACGGCATGCCAGCCTTCATCGTGAACCTACCAGGTGCATCTGGTAAAAAAGCGGCGAAGCAGGTTTTGGATGAAGATGCTGATGGCTACACGCTATATATGATCAACATCGGTACATTCATCGCTGGTCAGCTGGCCGATGGCGATGCGCGTCCATACAACATTCCAGAAGCGTTTGATAACCTTGGTTGTGCGTCACAGCTTGTAACCTCATTGCAGGTGCACTCGTCTAACGGTGCAAACTCTATGCAAGAGTTTATCGACCAAGCGAAAGCATCAGGTAAAGAGATCACTTGGGGCACATCTGGTGCGGCAACGATGCACGCAACAATCGGCCACGTGTTCTTTGACGCAGCGGGCATTCCACACAAGAAAGTTCCTTTCAAAGGTGGTTCTAAAGCGCGTGCAGCACTTGTATCACAGTCAGTTGACGCAGTCTTCGGTGGTGTGAACACCATCCCTGGCTTCGAGGCGGACATCAAAGCACTTGCTTCTGCTGGCGCAGAGCGTGACCCAATGGCACCTGATCTTGCAACATTCAAAGAGCAAGGCATGGACGGTATCGAGTTCACCGGCTTGATGTGCTTGTTCGGCAAGAAAGGCGTTTCTGACGAAGTGAAAGCCGATGTTGGTGCAGCGATTGAATATATCGCAGGGTTAACTGGCTATCAGAAATACATGGGTAAGAACGACCTAGCGTCTTTCTACACCAATGCTGCTGATGCAACTGCAGCGCAGGACGTTATGTTTGACGTCATGGGCCCAGTTGTTGCGAAAATCATCGCAAGCGAATAATCTGATTGCTTAAAATTTTAGGGCAAGCCTTTGGGCTTGCCCTTTTTTGCCTGAAGGCACAGAGCGCTGATAGGAGGGACAGGGGACATGAAAGATATCGATTACAAAACCAAAGTTGAATACGGGGTTGGCGTTGTAATTCTTCTGATCGGCGTTTTTTTCATTTATCAAGCCTCCACGATCACCGCGTCCCGAGAGGCAGTGGGGCCTCGAACGCTCCCGATGTTTTTAGCTATTTCATTGGTCATTAGCGGACTTTGGATTGGTGCCCGTGCATATCTGGGTCGTGCAGGTGATATTGGGGAGGGCTACGGCTTTCAGGAAAGCAATTTGAAACGCATCGCGCAAGTTATTGGGAGCGGTGCATTGTTCGTTTTTGTTTTTTGGGGATTTGGATATTTCTTGGCATTGATCGTGACGTTCATCGCCATGCTTGCCACTTTTGGGGTGCGTAATTGGATCGGCATGATTGCCGGTGGGATTGTATTGGCTTTTGTTTTTCAATGGCTGTTTATGGGGATCATGCTCTTGAATGATCCAAAAGGGGCAATCGTTGATATGCGCCCTTACACCAATTGGATTACAGGGGCGAAATAGATGCAAAATCAATGTGGAAATCTAGCAGAAGCGTTTGGAAGCCTTGGCTATCTAAACATCTTTTTTGATATTTCGTGTGGGTTTGTCATTCTTTTTAATGACCCCTACGCTTTGTTGTTTGTTATTTTAGCTGCCTTTGTGGGCATTGTTTTTGGCGCATTGCCGGGGCTTACGGCCGCGGCTGCAATTGCGATGATGCTGCCAATTTTGATTGCGTATAACGACGAAATTGGAGGATTGGCTGGTCTTGCCTTCCTCTATGTGATTGGAAAATCAGGGAGGTATGGGGGCTCCATCGCCGCCATACTCTTTAACACACCCGGCACCGCGGCCTCAGCTGCGACGATGCAGGATGGGTATCCGATGACGCAAAAAGGCAAGGCGGGCAAAGCGCTGAAAACCGCAACCGTTGCCTCTGCCTATGGTGACTACTTTGGCGAGATTATCTTAATATTTGGAGCGGTTGCGATTGCGGCCTTTACCCGCAAATTTGGGCCACCCGAGAATTTTGCGATCTACCTGATGGCCTTTGTTGTCATCGGTTCGGTGGTCAGCGACTCTATTATCAAAGGCATCATCTCCACCCTCTTTGGGGCGATGATTGCGTTGATCGGCGAAGATATTATCACCGGTCAGTTTAAAATGACGATGGGGATCGACGAGCTAGAATCTGGGATGGCGCTTGTTCCTCTTCTCATCGGTGTGTTCGTTATTTCCGAAGTGATTATCCAGGCGGAAAAGGCCGCCAAGGTGAAGATGATCAATTTGGATGCGACCAAAGTGGATGATCCAACTGCGCATTATTTCACTTGGGAAGAATTCAAGCGGTGTTTCCCGTTGATGTTCCGCTCTTCTATATATGGATCCTTGATCGGAATGATGCCGGGCTTGGGTTCTTCAGTGGCTTGTTTTGTGGCTTACGGCGAAGAAAAGCGCAAGGCAAAGAATGCGAAAGAATGGGGGACTGGTGTTGTCGAAGGTATTGCGGCACCTGAATCTGCCAATAATGCTGTTTCGGGGCCATCTATGATCCCGCTTCTCACTCTTGGTATTCCAGGCTCAACCATTGCGGCCGTTTTAATCGGGATGTTCTTGGTAAACGGATTGCAGCCTGGACCAACGATCTTTGCCCATGAGCCGCCGCTCTTTATGGGTGGTCAATTGATCAGTCCACGTGAGTTCATCTTTGGTATCTTCGCTGCAGGGCTTATTGGCATCGCGGCATATGCTTTGATTGGATATTTTGCCGCGCCACTCGTGGGTAAAGCAATCGCGATGTTGCCAACGCAATATTTGTACCCATTCATTTTTATGACTTCATTGGCGGCAAGCTATTCTTCACGTGCCTCTATTTGGGATGTGGGATTTGCGCTTCTCTTCGGGGTTATTGGCTATGCCATGCGGCGAACGAATTTTTCAGCGGCGGCCTTCATTATCGCCTTTGTTCTTACGTCGAGTATGGAAGAAGCCTTCCGTCAATCTATGATCATCTCTGATAGTGGGCTTTGGGTTTTCGCGAGCTTTGAGTATCAGGGTAAATTTTCTTACGCCCCGATCTTCTTGATCATCGGTGCGGCTGTTGTTCTCTTTCGGGCGTGGACAAGCTATAGCGCCAAAATGAGGGAAGAGGCTGAAGGTTAAAACTTGTAGGGACAGATCATGCACAAACTTCATCTGTTCCTTTTTTTATCCAGCCTCGCAGGCGGCGCGGTTTTTTTCTTTATAGGCGCGCCTATGCCGTTTCTCTTGGGTAGTGTTTTGGGTAGTGCAATATTTGTGCTGGCTTACGAAACACCAGCACGCAAGTTGCCGAAGTTTACGCCTTGGGTGCGCCTTGTCTTCATATCCCTAATTGGTACGATGATTGGTTCACGATTCACGCCAGAGGTTTTGGGCATCCTTCCACAATTTTGGGCAACGGCGGCGATGATAATCCCATTTATTCTTGTCGCGCATGCAGGGAATTATTGGGTTTTACGCCATATTGGTGGCTATAGAAGGCGCGACGCTTATTTTGCTGGTCTGCCGGGTGGTATCGTGGACAGCATCGCCCTTGCAGAGGAAATGGGCGCCGATGTGCGCATTGTAACGGCGCAACATTTTATTCGTATCATTCTCGTTGTTGTTACCGTTCCCCTGCTGTTTCTATTTGTGACTGGGGATGCCGTTGGTTCGCTGGCAGGCGAAACTTTGGGGCGCGGAACACCTGATGCAATCGATCTTGGGCTGATTGCTGTTTTAGCAATGACAGGTCTGTTTTTGGGCCGTTTTCTAAAGTTACCAGTCTCTCATATGATGGGCCCAATGCTCTTGGCGCTTACCTTGTCCGTCACCGGAGTGATTGAGATTGATACACCCGCTTGGCTTCTGAACCTTGCCCAATACATGGTCGGCACGTCCTTGGGCGCGCAATTTTCTGGGATGTCGCGCAGTTTCTTATTGCGGTGTCTACGTATGGGGCTTGTCTCTGGTGTTTGGATGTTGATGCTCGCGATACTGATTGGATATGGGCTCTCGCCCCTTGTTCCTGTCGGGTTTGAGGCTGTTTTTATCAGCTTTGCAGCAGGCGGATTGACAGAGATGAGCTTGATCGCGCTTTCGCTTAATCTAAACCCAGTGATTGTGGCACTTCATCATCTTGCCCGCATTTTTCTGACGGTTTGGATTGGGAGTTTTGTCGTGCGACGTTACTTCGATTTTGAGGCCAAGCCATGAAACTTTATGAGGCTCTTGCAACGGCGTTTCACCGCGAAGGTGTGTCAGATTGCTTTGCCCTTTTGGGCGATGCGAATATGCATTGGGCAGGTGCGTTAGCCGATCTTGGCGTCAATTTTGTATACACACGACATGAACACGCAGCCGTTGCAGGGGCAGCTGCTTATGCTCGCGCCTCTGGCCAGGTGGGGTGTGCAACGGTAACCTGCGGGCCAGGCTTAACCCAAATTATGACCATACTGCCCATTGCAGTACGCGCGCGCATTCCATTGGTGATTTTGGCAGGCGAAGCACCCCTCCATAAACCGTGGTACAATCAAGGGATTGAACAGGTGCCTTTTGTAGAGGCATGCGGTGCTACTTATGTTGCCCTACATGATCCAGATCAGATGATACCTGACATCCACAGGGCATTTGCGACGGCGAAATCAGAGCGCGGCCCCGTAGTGCTAGGTGTGCCCTTTGACCTTCAGACCCAAGATTGGACAGGACGGATAGAATGGCCGACGTCGAAAGAGATTTATACCCCACCATCCTCGATAATACCTGACACTGAGCGTATCAATGAAGCCGCCGATTGGGTTAAGAAGGCTGAACGCCCCATCGTTTTAGCGGGCCTTGGCGCAGTTTCTGCGATGGCGCATAATGCGATTGCGGCGCTCGCAGATGCTGCTGGTGCGTTGCTTGCAACCACCCTGCCAGCGAAGGGCTATTTTCGTGACGAAGAGTTTTGTCTGGGCGTGGCCGGCGGGTTTGCGAGCGAAGGGGCGAAGCAGATTTTTAAAGAGGCTGATCTAGTGATTGCTATCGGTACGCGACTAGCTGCGCATGCTTTTGATGGGGGGAAGTTGACCCCTGATGCCAAGGTCATCCATCTCGACATTGACCCTCAGAGTTTCGTTCAAGGCCGTAACTCTGCCGATTTATTGATAAAATCTGATGCGAAGCTGGGCGCCGAAGCCTTGTCCAAAGCGATAACGCGGCAATCTGGTTGGCGAAATGATCAGATGAAGTCCAAGGCTAAGGCTGCGCTTACATTACCCAACGGCGACAGTACGCCAGATGGGGCCTTGCATCCGATGGCAGCGGTTAAGGCGTTGTCAGCGGCCATCCCGCCCGATTGCCATGTCATCAATACCTCAGGTCATAGTGCCTACTATTCCGCGCAAATGAATAATCATCCGCAGGATCATTACACAGTGATCCGTGAATTTGGCGCGATCGGAAACGGAACTTCTTTTGCGCTTGGCATCGCGACAGCCTTTCCAACTCGACCGGTGATTTTGATTGACGGGGATGGATCTTTGATGATGCATCTTCAAGAGTTTGAAACAATGGTGCGACAGAGGATGCAGGTTCTGATTATCGTAATGAATGACGGTGCTTACGGCTCCGAGGTGCATAAGTTACGCGCCGATGGTGTTTCTGAAGCTGGGTCCGTATTTGGCCGCCCCAATTTTGCGGCACTCGGACGCGGTTTTGGAGGCGAAGGCCACACCGTGACTGACCTTGGCAACCTTTCGGGTCTGATGGGCGAATTCCTTTCCCAACCCAAAACCACCATTTGGGATGTTCATATCTCCGATCAAGTCGCGTCCCCCCAAATTCTCCGCGCACATAAGGCAGCCCACGCATGACCCAAACCGCAATCCCATTTTTATTCATGCGCGGCGGCACGTCGCGGGGACCCTATTTCAATCGGGCGGATTTGCCAGATGATTTGGAAAAATTGGCGGATGTGCTGATTTCTGTCTGCGGCTCTGGGCACGCGTTAAATATTGATGGGATCGGTGGTGGTAATGCAGTAACCACGAAAGTTGCAATGCTGTCGCAGTCACAAGATGATTGGGCAGATGTGGATTACTTCTTTGCGCAAGTGAACCCGAATGAGCACTTGGTTGATTTCAAACCTACTTGCGGCAACATACTCTCTGGTGTCGGTCAAGCGGCGATGGAATTGGGATTGATCGAAGCGAGCGGGGATCGTGCTACCGTGAAAATTCATGCGGTGAATACAGGCGCAAAAATTGTTTCAGAATTTGAAGTTGCAGATGGGCATCCAGTTTATCATGGCGACACATCCATTGATGGGGTTCCTGGAACACATGCAGCGGTGTCGCTGAAATTTATGGGCGTAGCTGGCAGTTCAGTCGGCTCGTTTCTTCCCACGGGTAACCTAATAGATGAGATTGATGGCATTGAAGTGACATGCATGGATGTCGCTATGCCCATGGTGATCGCGCGTGCCACCGATTTCGGAAAAAATTGCACCGAAAGCCGCGAGGACTTGGATGCCGACAAAGATTTTTTCGCGAAATTCGAAGCTCTGCGGCTGAAAGCTGGGGCGCTAATGGGCATGGGTGATTGTTCAAAATCTGTCACGCCTAAGTTTGGCCTTATGGCGCCCGCGTCAAGGGGGGGTGATATCGCTGTGCGTTATTTTATGCCCTGGTCTACGCATCCCACTTTGGCCGTCACCGGTGGTCAATGTATGGCAGCTTGCGCCCTAACCCCAGGTACGATTGCTGATGGGATGATGAAACGCCCCGCCTCTCCAGCAACATTAATAATGGAACAGCCACTAGGTTTAATCGAAATCGAAACGGAATATGAAGAGACAGATGCAGGTTTCAATCATATTTCTGGCGGCTTGAAACGAACGGCAAGATTACTAGCGCGCGGAGAAGTGATGGTACCGGCACAAATTTGGGATGGCTCTCAATGAAACTCGCCATATTAGACGATTGGTTTGACACGCTGCGTGGTTTGCCCTGCTATCAAAAACTTGATGGAATTGATGTCACGGTATTCAACGATCATGAGCCCGATCCAGCAAAGCTTGTAGAGCGCCTAAAACCATTTGATGCAGTCGTTTTGTTCCGCGAGCGCTCGCAAATGGGCGCGGATGTTTTGGACAATTTACCCAATCTGAAACTCATTTCGCAACGCAGCGTATACCCACATGTGGACGTCGATGCCTGTACGCGTAATGGTGTTCTACTCTGCTCCAATATGCATGGTGGTACACCAAGTTATGCCGCAGCGGAGCTTACTTGGGCATTGATACTTGGAGGAATGCGCCGAATTCCGCAACAGATGGCAAGCCTACAAAGTGGAAATTGGCAGATGGGCGTGGGCAAAACACTGCGTGGGCGAACGTTGGGACTTTATGGGTACGGGCGAATTGCTAAGGCGGTGGAAAGCTACGCCGAAGCCTTTGGAATGAACGTCGTCTGGTGGAGCTCTGAAGAAGGTCGTGCTCGGGCAAGTGCCGATGGAAAAACCGTAGCATCTAGCCGCAAAGCATTTTTTGCAGAGCCGGATGTCATATCGATTCATGTTCGGCTTAAACCAACGACGCATGGGCTAATAACATTCAAAGATTTGTCAGCGATGCGTGAAGACGCCTTATTTGTAAACACATCGCGCGCAGGGCTGATTGAGCCAAATGCGATGTTGAAGGCGCTTGATGCTGGTCGCCCGGGTCAAGCTGCTCTGGATGTGTTCGACGTTGAACCGATCACAAAGCCAAATGACCCGCTTGCATGCCATCCTCGATTGATCGGCACCCCCCATATTGGTTTTGTCACCGAGGATGAGTATGAATTACAATTCTCCGACATTTTTGACCAAGTTGTTGCGTTCAACGCGGGCACGCCCATTCACATGATCAATCCTGAAGCATGGGAGGCGCAGAATTCTTAGCGCAGCTTAAACAGCTTCGCACAAGTTGGGGCCATAATAACAACGGTCGACAAGCGTAATACATGATGGGCAATGACAAAGGGCAAATCCGCCCCCACGATAATGGACAGAACCAAAAGCTCCGCCTGGCCACCGGGCGTGAAGGCCATCAGCGCGTCCATTGGTGGGGCAAGCTCCAGAGCCCAAATCAAAACCAAAATCAAGATTGTGATGAGGTAAATCATCAAGGCAAATCCTGCACCGGCCTTGATATCCCGCCTGACTTCAGCCGCTGTGATGCCAGAATATTTTACGCCGACCATCATACCGATGAAGAACTGAGCCACCCAAACCGCCTCTGCGGGGGGGCGCGAGTGAATGAAACCCAACAATGCCAACGCACCGGCAAAGATCATCGGTCCCAAAATAGTTGCGCCGAACATGCCCAAGCGTTTCGCAATTATCCAACCCCCAAGGGCACTTACGGCCATAAGCAAGATTTCTACGATGGGGACATTTCGCACAGGCGGGCCTGGTGGATTGGACAAATCGACATTCCAAATTGCACTCAGCAAAAATGGCAAGCCAACAACGATCAACGTTACGCGCACAGCATGCAGAAGCGAGATCGAGCGAACATTGCCTCCGGCTTCTTCACCCAAGGCGACCATATCAGGAAGACCACCCGGCATCGCGCTATAGTAGCTAGTAACGAAATCATAGCGGCACAGTCGATGAAAATAGACAAGTCCCAACACGCCGATCAAGGCCGTTTGTGCCAGCATCAACAACAGAGTGGGCCAATATGCAACCATCCCTGCAACGACAGTGGTGGTGAGCGAAGCACCGATTGCGACCCCCAAAATGGTCCGCATGGAATCATTCAGGACTTTGATGCCCTTCATTTCCACACCCAAAAGTGCTGCTATCAGACAGGCAGTTATTGGTCCAAGAAGGAAGGGCAACGGCAGGTTGAAAAGAAAGAATACACCAACGCCAATCAATCCAATGATAATAGGCTGAATATGCTGACGTGTGATCATACGCTTACTGATATGTCACTTTCACGGGCAACAACAACGGCGAAATTAGAGGCGGCCAGGATGGACCCAATTAAATGCTAGAGAGGCTGTTGGCATATCGCGGGTTTATTTTAGCCTTGGTTCCTGCTGCTATCGGCGGCTGGATCTGGGCGAGTCTCGGCTTGCCGCTTGCGTGGTTGATGGGTGCGGCGATTGTGACGGGCATATTGTGCTTTTCTGGGCTAACGGTTGAACTCCCAAAGTTGCTATACCGACCTTCACTTGCCATTATTGGAGCGGGCGTCGGACTTACCATCACGCCCAGTGTCGCATTGGAAATCGCCAAGTGGTTTCCTTTTATGGCTGTGATGGGATTTGCCGGAGTTGTGCTCGCTGCCCTTGCGACCCCCCTGGTTGCCCGCAAAGGAGAAATGGAAACAAGCACTGCTTTCTTTGCGCTTATGCCAGGTGGCGTTATCGAGATGGCGAATATAGGCGAGCCGCATGGGGCAGATCGCACGACAATAGCTGCGCTTCATGCAATCCGTGTGGCACTTGTTGTGGGTATCCTTCCACTTGCACTATTCTCCTTCTTCCCAAGCACAGGCATTTCTGCATCGACGCCCGACTTAGCGACGCTACCCTTTTTGGGGGCAATCGGAATAGCGCTACTCGGGGGATGGATGGGCATGCGTTTCAAATTGCCGGCGGCTTGGCTGCTTGGGGCCTTGCTTGCTGTCGGCATTGTTACAGCAGCAGGGGTTTTCGACGGTCAAATTCCAAGCCCCTTGATCGCGGTTGCGCAGGTCATCGTTGGCATGTCTTTGGGCGCGAAATTCCAGCGTGAACGCTTGCGCAGAATCCCCAAAGCCATTGCGGCGGGAACGCCTGCGTTATTCTTAATCATTGTGATTATGGCCAGCCTTGGTATTGCGGCAAGTACACTTCTTCCAATGGACGCACCAACGATGGTGCTCGCATTTTCAATCGGGGGACTTGCTGAAATGGTACTAACGGCTCGGAGTTTAGAACTCGATATGGCAATTGTCGCAGCATTCCAGTCGATACGTGCTATTCTGGTCAACAGTTTCGCAGGTCTAATTTGGAACAGGCTTTCCACGCTCAAAAAATTCAAAGGATAAACAATATGTCAGTCGCTCAAAACGCGTTCGCATCTATGCCAACCGATACAACAATCACTGAAGATGCCGCGCAATTTATTGAAAACGTCACCTTTGAGGATATCCCCGAGGAACCCTTGCGCATCGGCAAACGTTGTATCATCGATGGTATCGGGCTTTATGCGGCCGGATCCGAAGAGCACTCGATTGAGATGTTGATCGCGGAAGCAGTTGAAACGGGCGGGCGTGCCGATGCAACCCTTCTGACTACTAGCCAAAAAATTCCTGCACCAATGGCGGCGCGTGTTTTGGGAACTGCGGGTCACGCGCATGATTGGGATGATAGTCAGGTCAGTGTGGATCCTGATCATATCTATGGCCTGCTAACGCACCCGACGATCCCACCGCTGACCGCCTCTTTGATCATGTCTGAAAAACTCGGCCCCACATCGGGTAAAGATTTTATGTTGGCGTTTCAAACTGGTTTTGAAGTGGAATGTAAAATCTCTGAATGGTTGCTTCCACAGCATTACATGTCGGGTATGCATTCAAGCGGTACGGTAGGCACATTCGGCGCATTCGCGTCAGCTGCAAAATTGATGGGGCTAAAGGGTGATAAATTAAGATCAGGGCTTGGAATTGCCGCAAGCCTTGCCGCCGGTATTCGGTGTAATTTTGGGACAATGACCAAGCCGTTGCACGTAGGACGCGCGGCCGAAAATGGGATCACAGCAGCACTAATCGCCGCGCGGGGCTTCTCAGCTGATCCAACAGCCCTAGACGGTCCGTGGGGATTCATGGCGGTTCAAGGGGGCGGGTGCAGCCCCGAAAAATTATCGCAAGGCTTTGGCAAAACTTGGACAATTGCGGAACCGGGCGTCTCAATAAAACCTTACCCATGCGGAGTACTGACCCATCCAACGATCGATTTGATGCTAAAATTGGTCACGGAAAATGACCTTGCTGCGGAGGCGATTGAGAAGATTACGGTTTTTGCAGGAACCAATATTCTTAAACCCATCCGCTACCCAATCGCCACTAACCATCTAGAGGCAAAATTTTCGCTTCCAGCCGCACTGGCGATGGTCGCACTTGCGCGCCGCGCGGGCAAAGTCGAATTCTCGGATGCCTTTGTTGGATCGGATGCGATGCAGGCAATGCAACGCAGGATTAGCACGGAGCTTGACCCAAAAATCGAGGCTCAGGGTTTTGACAAAATGCGCTCTCGTATCGAAATTTCAATGAATGACGGCACGAAAATCGAAGGTTGGGCGGATGAACGCTATCGAGGGGGGCCAGAAAACCCGCTAACTGATGCAGAGGTTGAAGCAAAATTTCGTGCCTGTGCGGAGGGCGTTTTGACTGAAGATGTTCAAAGCGATCTGATCGCTAACATTTGGTCTGTTTTGGAAACCGACGATGTGTCTGCCATCGCCAATTTTTGGCGCTAAATTGAAATTGATGGGAAAATAGATATGACCTGGGATGTTTTGGTTGTTGGATCAGGCAATGCGGCCCTTTGCGCTGGAATAGCTGCCTGTGAAAAAGGGGCGTCTGTTCTGATGATCGAAAAAGCAGGTAAAGACATGGCGGGTGGAAATACGAAATACACCGCTGGTGCGATGCGCTTTACCTATGAGCAAAGCGACGATCTGCTACCGCTTCTTGCAAATCCTGACGATCCGCGTGTTGCGCGATCCGACTTTGGCACCTACCCAGCCAAAAAATTTGGCGAAGACCTTTTGAAATTTAATGAGGGGGAGCCCCTGACGCCCGAACAAAGCCGCTTGATCGATGAAAGTTATGAGACGATGAAATGGTTGGCTGGGCATGGTGTGACCTACGATCCCATTTATTCTCGTCAAAGTTTTGAAAAAGACGGCAAGTTGATATTTTGGGGCGGGCTGACCTTGGCTGCAGAAAATGAGGGTGTGGGCCTATTTGATATGGAACTCGCCGCTTTCGAACGGCTCGGTGGTAAAATACGTTACAATGCAGGCATGCGGGATTTGTTGTTTGAAGATGGCGCGGTTACGGGTGTTGTCCTCGAAGATGGCGAGCAAATCGCGGCCAAATCAACAATCCTTGCCTGCGGCGGGTTTGAAGCCAGCGATGAGATGCGTGCAGAACTCATGGGTCCAGAATGGGAATATGCAAAAGTGCGTGGAACGCCACATAATTTAGGCGATGGTTTGCGGGTCGCATGGACGTTAGGGGCGCAAAAATACGGTCGTATGGGTGGTTGTCACGCAACGCCAATGGACTATCACATGAAGGATTATGGCAATCTTGATATCCCTCATGCAGAGCGAAAGAACTATCGCAAGATCAGCTATTTCTTGGGCGTCATGATCAATCGGGATGGCGCGCGTTTTGTGGATGAGGGCATCGATTTTCGCAATTACACCTATGCCCAATTTGGCCGCGCGGTTTTGCAGCAGCCTGAACATAAAGCTTGGCAGATCTTCGATTCAAAAACGGATGGGCTGCTCTACGGCGAATATAATTTCTTCGATGCAACCTATGCCCAGTCCGATGATCTCGAAGCTTTGCTAGCAGAATGCGACGGCTTGGATCAAACTGCGGCGCTAAAGACTATCCAAGCATACAACAAAGCGGTCGATGAAACTGTCGATTTTGATCCGACCGTGAAGGATGGGAAAGCCACGCATGGGTTAGACTTGAATAAAACAAACTGGGCGCAGAAAATCGATACGCCCCCATATCGAGCATACCCTGTGACGGGTGGCATTACCTTCACCTATGGTGGATTGAAAATATCGGACCGCGCAGAAGTGCTCGATAACTCCAGCGAGCCTATAAAGGGACTTTATGCCTGCGGTGAAATGGTGGGCGGTGTTTTCTTGGGCGGCTATCCTGGTGGCTCGGGGCTGACCTCGGGCGCAGTATTTGGTCGACTAGCGGGGCATAACGCTATCCCTGATTAAAGGGCTCTGAAAGATTGACGACTTACCACAATCGACGCATGCTTTGAGTGCGCCATCGTAATTCATTGTACTCTAACTTGGAAATTCAGAAGTGAGCCTGGAAAAATCAATCGTCGATCGTGCAATCAATTTGCTCTCGCAAAAGCTGTTGGCCATGATCGAAGAGAATGGCGCTTTCACATATCGGTTCAATTTAAACCCTAAGGTAAAAGTTCCTGAGAGGTATAATTGGTTAAGGCATTATGGCGCTCTTTTCAGCTTATGTCAGGCAGCAAGCAACGCACCTTCAATGGATCAAACCCAATCCATTCTTAATGGGTTCGACTACGCAAAAGAAAAATGTATCGCACCCGTTGTTGGTATCCCAAATAGCTTCGGTGTTTGGTCACGTCCAGAAATTGAACCAACTGTTTCAGCCGAAGCGATAAAATTAGGGGGCGTAGGATTGGCCTTGGTCGCTTACTGCGAAGCCAACAAGGACGGAGTTATTCAAGCGGATCTAAATCTACTTACCCAGCTCGCAAACTTCCTAGAACATATGCAGCGCGAGGACGGTGGCTTCCATTCCAAATATTTTAAGGAAGGTGGCGCATCAAGCGAATGGGTATCGCTCTATTACCCAGGCGAAGCCGCATTAGGGCTAACCGAGTTATTTTTGATCTCAAAGGATGCGCGGTGGTTGGAGATAGCACAAAACAGCCTACTTTATCTTGAGAAGTCCCGTCGCGGACAATCGAGCGTCCCTGCTGACCATTGGGCCTTGATCGCCACGGGTCGAATCTGGAAACTTGTAGACGAAGAGACCCAGCATCTTCTGCACGCGCATTTAGCTGCGGTCGTAAAATCGATTTTATCGGAACAAGTCACCGGCACCAATACAATTGCCGACGGTTGTTTTACACCTGACGGACGCACAACCCCAACATCGACCCGCTTGGAAGGGTTAATCGCGGCCTATCCGATTATTGATGATGCAAGGTTGGCATCAAAAACAAGGGCTGCGATCGAGCTTGGAATGGAGTTTCTGGCAAGCGCGGTTGAGGGCTCTGGCCCGCAAAGCGGTGCTTTTCCACGAGCAATTGCGACGATCAACTCTAACCATCCGGATGCGCCCAAATTTAACAAACGTGCCACAGAGGTGCGCATCGATTATATTCAACACGCGCTCTCTGCCTTTATTGGTTATCGGCAGCTTTAGTCGCAGGTAATTCCCGTAGTGGTGATGACACCAGTACCGGTTGTATCTTCGGTACAGTCGCCGCCGCCATTAGACCCCAATCCTGTTCCTGAAACATTGATGTCCATTGTGCCATCAAATGTCACGTCCAGATCAAAGCCCTGGGATACATTTCCACTAATCGTAGAACCCGTCACAATGATATTGGTGCTTAAGACTTCTGCTTGATCAGCGGTATCAACGATATCGAAGTCCAAACCGTCCTGACCATTGCTTTGCACGGTAACACCAGAAAGGTTCACATTTTGCGTTGCTGTGCTTCCATCTGGGGCATAGCCGTAAGCGAAATCTGAGGCCGCGTTCAAGAACTGAAGCCCGTCATCCCCGTTGAGAGAGAATGTGCTGTTATTAATATTGATGGTTTGGGTAGCAAAGGCATTGCCACCGCCGATCCCAACAATCGCGGCATTCGCTGCATCAGCAGATTGGCCAATATTATTTTCAGCATAAAGCCCATTATCAGCTGAATTCATAACTGTTGTGTTGCTGATGGTAACGGTTTGTGTGGCGCGCCCTGCGCGTGAGTTGTTTTCAATCGCCATTGCATCGCCACCATCTTCTGATGAAGTGAGCGGATTTAAATGACCAATGCCAGAGAATGTATTGTTATCGATTGTTATGGTCTGTGTAGCGATGCCGACATCGGATGTGTTGTCGATATTCAATCCATTTTCGTATAGGCGTGTGAAACTGTTTCCAGTTATGGAAACGGTTTGCGTTGATGTTCCGCTGACACCAAAATCAAGATCGCCGCCTGCGTTATTTTGAACCCGAACACCCTTCTGATTTGAATTCGTGAACTCAACGCCCGAGAATTGATAGAAGTTGTTGGTGAAACTATTGTTTGAAACCGTGAAGTCGCTTGTAAATGTGGCGCCGTTGTCATCCGCGATTTGTTCAATCACTATTGCATTGGTCTCGAAGTTTTCAAAGGTGTTGCCATCAACTAAAGCGTTTATCGTCCAGGTGTATGGGTCTGTTGTCTCGTCGTCCTCATTGGAATTTGTGATGAACTCCAGATTAATGGATTCGTTAAAACCAACAAATGTGTTGTTCAGAATATCGATATCAAAAGTGGCGTTAAATGCGCGACCATCAAAGCCAGTTGCAGAATTGGTGTCCACATCTGCATCGAAGTTAAGGGCTTCACTGCCGTTGGTTCCTATGATGTCGCCACCGGAGCGCATATAGGTTGAACCCAATTTATTTCCTGACACGAGAACGGTTACGTCCGCCGTGTTTGCGGCAGAGGTAAATTCCTTGTCCTCTTCCTCGAATTCATAATCAAATTCGATCGCGTCCCCTCCAAAATTGTCATAGGCAATTATGATTTCGTTGTTTTGGACAGTTACATTGTCTGTAAAGTTGATGATGCCTGTATTCGAGTTGCTTGTATCACGCTCATTAACCTCGATATCAAAGCCACGATTATCGGCGACGATAAAGTTGTTAGAGAAGATAAGCGTCCGATTTACTCGCCCACCCGCATTAAATTTCGCACCCGTAAACGCTGCACCATAAAGTGTAACATCCACACCATCAGATAGATTGACCATGCGGTTGTTTGTGACGTTGTAGATCAGATCATAAGATGAATCTGTCCCACCAAGTCCAGTGTGAATTCGATTTTCTATATCTACCGCTTCATCTGCAGCACTATCTACTTCGCCACCGTCCGACGCATATTGGAAATCATTTCCAGAAATATTGACGGTTTGCATAAAGCTTGAACCCATCAAAGTGTCGGTGGGGTTCGCAACCCCGTTTAAAACATCGATACCAGTTTGGCTCGTAGTCGCTGTTTGGATATCAATATTCTGTTCCATTACCTGACGGAACCTATTGTTGGAGATCACAATCCCACCTGATTGATCAATGGTGGAGCCGCCAGCAGCAATGATATCCATTTTGATACCATCGGATTCAATATTCTGAATGTCGTTATTTGAAATGTTTGCTGTTTGCGTCAGGGTACTTTGATCGAATACATAAAGTTTTAAATCGATCGCATTGCCAAATGGACCAATTGCAGTTCCGTTAATATCGTTGGATGAAATATTCATCGTTTGATTGAACGTAGACATGTTGGTCACATCCGAACGAACGAAGATCGGAACATTCATTGTATTTACAATTTTATTGCCTTGAATGATCAAATCTTGGCTGTAGGTTCCACCGCCATCCATAATGTTGAGGATCGCAATGGCCTGCAAGCTATCATCATCATCATCATCATCATCATCGTCATCGTCGTCGTCGTCATCATCATCATCGTCGCCTGACGCCGCCGTCAGATCCGGTGTCGGAAGGTCTGGTTCAGGCAAAGTATCATCACCCTCTTCAATAATGGGCACTTCCAATGCCAAAGCTGCTTCGTCAGCCTTCGCTTGCTCTGGGTTCCCATCTGTAAAGAAGTTATTCACGATCATAATCGTACTGTCGGCTTGATCGTTAACGGTGAGCTCAACACCGCGATCCCCTGCGCCAGTGTCGGTCATGTCATACATGAAGAAGTTTTGGACATCTGCACCTTGGAAGCCAAAATCAAAAGAACCACCAAGCTCAAACCCGCCAACATAACTATTAGGTCCAACCGTAAACGCTGCTTCTCCACCATCGCCAGCGTCGGCAATTAACGTAGGTTTGGTCCCGCCGGTTGATAGAACAGCGATACCGCCCGAATTAACGCCAGCTAAATTGTAGTTACCACCACCCCCGACAAGAACCACATTGTCAGGCAAAGTATCGCCGCCATCGGTTCCTAAGATGTCACCGGCTGTGCCATCCATCACAACAATAGTGCCAGGGGTAACCGTGCCGATGGTCGTGGCGTACGTCGCTGGGTCTTGTTCGGTGCCGACACCACCAGTGTTGAGATCAACATAAAGGATTGAATCCAATGTTGTCCCGCCTGCGACCAAAGACACAGATTCTTGCCCCGTTCGACCAATGAATGGGCGTCTGCGCAAAACGGCGCGTTCTGAATCCGATAATGCCGCTAGAGAATGACCGCGACTAGAAACGCCTCCCTTCCCACCAAGGGGTATGCGAACGGAGATACTCGCACGGTTCTCAAACGAGTTCACTTCATCGTAGTTTACGTTAAGCCCTAGAGCGAGTTCTGCATTTTCAATACCAAATGCGCCGGCCTGACGGTAATCGACGCGCGTAGTAGCGCCGAAGATGTCTTCAACCGCATCGGTCCCGCCAGAGAAATAACCAAATCAGCCCCCAAAAATACCAAGACTGCCTGCACCCATATTCCAACGGCGGCCAATTTCAAAATCGATGCCAGGCATGGCTACTTCGCCAGTTCCAACAGCAAATAGGGAACCGCCGATATTTACGACATCTCCGACTGCGGCTTCGGTATCGTCACTGAGCGGCAAATAAGCGTTCGCTCTAATTTCTAATCCGTCATTGAAGTACTCACCGCCAAGGGTAATTTGCGGAAGCCAATTGCCATAATCGCTTTTGAACAAATCCAGCGCGGCGTTAAAGCCAATAATGGTGCCATTTGCTTGCTCCGTTCGCCGACCAATTGTTGCACCAAGATAAAGCAGGTTGGACGCGGTTGCGTTTCGAATATTCGAATTTGCAATCTCGCCATCGATCTGGAAAAACGAAAACCCTGCATTTCCATCCATCGGATGAAAATAAGTGAAGTCAACGCCGTCTGAACGTTCACCCAGAAACGTACCAAGCTCTAACCATCCCCGAGAATTGAATTTTAACTCCGAATTGGCATCAACGCGAAGAGGAAAACATAAAAGAATGGCAGTAGAGGCTAGATAGATGGATTTTCTAAATTTTTTATTTGATGCCATATTATTTCCCGCGATCTATTGGGCCCGCCAAACTTTCTGGAGATGCTCTTTAATACAATTCCGATTTGCTGAAACACCCATTCACCCTCTTAAGGCCCACAATAGCAATCATATTTGATTTTTGGCAAGTTTTTCGGGCGTCGAGTTAGGCGGGTCTGGATGCAAAATCCCAGCAAACATGGAGGCAACCTGAAACGAATAAAATCAGGGCTTATCGGTCAGCGCTTAGGTTTTCCCATCATCAGCACATAAACCTTGCCAGAAATGCCCAAACCCATTTCAGTCATTTTGGGGTAAAACATTATGAAGCTATGTTCGGGGGAATTGGACCAACCTGGAACAACGCGCGATGGATGTTGATAGTAGCCAACATTTTCACCGATGATGCGCACCTTATACCCTGCGGCTCGCGCCCGTCGTTTAACCTCTGATTCCTTGTTTTTGCCGTGCGCTTTGAACGCCACACGGCCACGCCCGACGCCATATTTTTTGCGATCTAGCTCTTTTGCGAATTTTAGCGCAGCTTTTTCTAGGGTTTTACTACGCTTTAGCTTGGAACGCCCCCGCCGACGTCGCGCGGTGTTGACCTCGTTATAAAGCTGCGTTTTGAGGGCGCTAACGGATGTGTTAGCCTCAGAATAGTCGTCATCTTTGGAAATCGACGCACCGAAAACAGGGCGGGTAAGGAATGCCGCCGCCATGCCGAATAATATTCTTTTGTTCACCCACATACCGAAGACCCTTGTCCTAACCCCCGATAATTTCAGTCAATATCGCTTTTGCGTTTTCGCCATTCCACTCAGCTTCCCCCTGAAGTCTGGCGATTTCGTGACCATTTTCATCTAAAATTAACGTGACGGGAAGCCCTAAAACACCAGAACTCCGTGAAAATTTCGTTGTTGGATCGGCGTATTTCGGCAAAGTTTTAATATTAGCCTCTTTAAAAAAGGCATCAACTGCGGGTCTGGGGTTGCGCCCAGAGGATACAGTAATCACCTCAAAATCATCCCCACCCAGTTCCTCGTTCAGCGCATCAAGAGAGGGCATTTCAGCGCGACATGGTCCACACCAAGTCGCCCAGAAGTTTAAAACAACGGTTTTCCCATGAAATTTGGAAAGATCGAGATCATTGCCATCTTTATCTTGGATGATGGTTGCACTCAACTCTTTGGGCGCTTCATGGATCACCAGTTTGCGCATATCACCTTCACGCATGGCGACTAATGCGTCACGGTCAAAACCTTCTGCAAAGACAGGGTTTACGCCGATTGCGAAGGCGGTGTAGAGCAGGGCGGCGATTATCAACTTACGGGTCATTTCGATCCTTATCATTTCAGGTTTTTGTCATGTCTGACAAATCGACATCAAATGCAATGTGGGGCGGACGGTTTGCGTCAGGTCCCGATGCAATAATGGAAGCGATCAATGCCTCTATTGGTTTTGATCAGCGCCTATATGCACAGGACATCGCTGGTTCCCTTGCCCATGCAGCAATGCTTTCTCGTCAGGATATAATTTCGAAAGAGGACTTTGCGAAGATCAAAGAAGGCCTTCTCACGATCTTGTCAGAGATTGAGAAGGGAGAGTTCACATTTTCTGCGGCTCTAGAAGATATTCACATGAATGTCGAAAATCGCCTTGCCGAACTAATTGGTGAGCCTGCGGGGCGACTTCATACAGCGCGGTCAAGAAATGATCAGGTTGCAACCGATTTTAGACTTTGGGTGCGCGATCAAGCCGATACGGCAATCGATGGTCTGACAGCACTCTTAAAATCTCTGGTCGCACAGGCAAATGGAAACGAAGGCATGGTTATGCCAGGCTTTACCCATCTTCAAGTGGCGCAACCGGTAACTTGGGGCCATCACATGATGGCATATGTGGAAATGTTTGCGCGCGATCGCTCGCGCTTCATGGATGCGCGTGCGCGGATGA
Organism: uncultured Neptunicoccus sp.; assembly: GCA_964599255.1. GTDB lineage: Bacteria > Pseudomonadota > Alphaproteobacteria > Rhodobacterales > Rhodobacteraceae > Amylibacter. The sequence goes on from CAZRFT010000270.1 coordinate 20,958, forward strand.
ATGAAAGCCCTTTGGGTTCAGCCGCGTTGGCTGGCACCGGCTTTAATATAGACCGCGATGCCACTGCCAAAGAACTGGGATTCGACCGCCCGACAGCGAACAGCCTTGACGGTGTCGCAGACCGCGATTTCGCACTGGAATTTCTTGCGGCCTCGTCGATCTGTGCGACACATCTAAGCCGCTTTGCGGAAGAGCTTGTTATTTGGTCCTCTGCGCAATTTAAATTTGTTACACTGTCGGATCGATTTTCCACAGGTTCATCGATCATGCCGCAAAAGAAAAACCCTGATGCAGCTGAATTGATCCGTGCAAAAGTTGGGCGGATCAACGGCGCTTTGATTGGATTGCTGACGGTGATGAAGGGGTTGCCCCTGACATATTCCAAGGACATGCAAGAAGACAAAGAACAAGTCTTTGATGCGGCCGATAACCTAATGCTCGCTTTGGCAGCGATGACAGGCATGGTTGCTGATATGACGCCCAATGCGGATGCTTTGCAACGTGCCGCTGCAACGGGCTTCTCTACTGCAACCGATCTGGCGGACTGGTTGGTGCGTGAACTTGGGCTTCCCTTTCGCGAGGCGCATCATGTCACAGGCTCTTTGGTGGCTTTGGCTGAAAAAGAAGGATGTGATCTTCCCGATCTGACACTTGAGCAAATGACCTCGGTCCACGACAAAATAACTGAAAATGTCTACGAAGTTTTAGGTGTGGAAAATTCGATTGCCAGCCGCTTGTCCTATGGCGGCACAGCGCCTGCTCGGGTCAAAGAACAGGTTGCCCGCTGGAAAAAGGAGTTGGGTTAATGCGTGTGATTATGATTGTCCTCCTGCTGTCTGTTTCTGCTTGTGGCATAAAAGGTGACCCACAACCAAGAACCGAAGGTGTCGCATGTCCATTCTGCGAATAATCTTTTTGATCGCGACCTTTATTGGCGCGATTGTTCCTTGGTCCTATTTACTGATTTTTACTGGCGAGCACGGGTTCGACCCTGCCGCGATCTTGGCTGCAACCACGATCAACGATGTAGCAACGGGAACATTCTCTGATCTTGTGATATCAGCGATTGTTCTGATGATTTGGATTATTGCGGAAACAGCCGTGCGCCGCGATTATTGGGTGGCACCAGTTTGCATCGCCGCCACCTTTTTAATTGGCGTTTCATGTGGCTTGCCACTGTACCTATTTTTGCGCTCACGCCCGAGGGGATAGATGGATCATTTTCTTTATAAGAACAGAATCCTCCATGCAGAGGATGTAGCGATCCCTGACATAGCGGCTGCTGTTGGTACGCCTTTCTATGTGTATTCCTCTGCCACCTTGTTGCGCCATATTGATGTTTTCGATCAGGCACTGGCAGGCATGGATCACCTTGTTTGTTATGCCATGAAGGCAAACAGTAATTTGGCGGTCGTCAAACTTTTGGGCGAT
>CAZRFT010000271.1:0-11838 GCA_964599255.1 uncultured Neptunicoccus sp.
GCCCAAAATGCGCCCCAATAGGCCCGGTTTTTCGCCCTCTACCTCTTCATATTGCTCTTCTAGGATGTCCTCTTCTTCTGAGGGCTCAACGGCAACATCCTTTTCTTCAATATTGTCTGGCACGACATCATCAGTCGGCGCCTCTACCTCTTTAGCTTTGGCTTTGGGTTTTTCTTTTTTGGATTCAGCGGGTTTCTTTTTCGTAGCGGATTTTTTTGCCGGCTTTGGCTTTTCTTCCGCTTCTACTTTTTCAGCGGCTTTTTTGGCTGCTGGCTTCTTTTTGGGCTTGGGCTTTGCTTTTTCTTTAGGGGCTTGGGGTTCGACAACTTCTTCTTCGCCGCCATCTTCGACAATAGCATCCAAGCCCTCTTCCAATTTGGAAGACGATTTAAACAGCTTTTCTTTGAGTTTTTTGAAAAACGCCATGAAATCTCTTTACTGCTTTTTTGCTTATTTAATCATCTTTAGGCGGCATTAAAAGGCGCAAACTTAGGGGTAGATAAAGCCCGCCAAAATCAAAAATTGGCCAAACCAGTAAAACACCCAGACGCCAATGGACATGAATTTGTCTGTCCGCGCTGATTGGATATCGCGGAACTCTCGCAACCCCAAAATGAAATCTGATATCACAAAGAGTGCCACGCCAAGCGCGGCCAATCGGAAAGGAAATGGAATTTGAAGGCCAAAGACGGCCATAACAAAAATGATCAACATATAGACCGAGACCGGCCCCTTAAGCGATCCTGCTTTGGGATAGATCAGGGAGACTGCCGCAACCATCGCCACCAACAAGGCGAGTATTTCAGGCCGGGTGTAAGAATGAAGCTCGACTAGCGCAGGAATTTCGACAAAACGCGAAAACATCGCGAGATAAAATAGATGAGCGATGGCAAAAGCAATTAAACCGCGCAAAAACGCTTTCTGACCTTCAAAGGTAAGCGCAAAATCCCCAATGGACGAAAACAGCAATGCCGCAACCAAAAGCCATGGCGCTTGAGTGACAAGTCCCAACAAGGCGAGAGCCAAAATAGAGGCTGGTTTAGCAATTCGGCCCAAAGGCGAAAGCCGAGCCTTTAAGATATCCAAAAGATAGATAAACCAACATATTTGTGCGAGCCCGATTAGGGCCAGCTCAACAGGTGCGATCATTCAATCTCTTCTGGGAAATGCTTCATCGTAAGACGGATGGGGTTTGGTGCCGCTTGCCCCAAACCACAAATCGATGCATCGACCATGGTTTGGCTCAACTCCTCAAGCAATCCTTGATCCCATTTATCGGCCTGCATCAGCTTCACCGCCTTCTCACACCCAACGCGACAGGGGGTACACTGACCACAGGATTCATCTTCAAAAAATTTCAGCATATTTAGTGCGGCGTCGCGTGCGCTATCTTTGTCAGACAAAACAACAACCGCAGCCGATCCGATAAAGGTATCGTGGGGTTGCAACGTATCGAAATCGAGCGGGATGTCATCCATGCTTGCGGGCAACAAGCCAGAGGAAGGCCCGCCTGGTTGATAGGCTTTGAAACTATGGCCATCCGCCATGCCACCGCAATAATCGTTAATCAGCTCTTTGATGGTCACACCAGCAGGGGCAATTTTTACACCAGGCTCTTTCACGCGGCCTGACACGGAATAGCTGCGCATCCCTTTACGCCCATTAGTGCCGTGATCGCCAAATACACCTGCACCTCCGCGGGCAATTTTGCCGATCCAATATAGTGTCTCGACGTTATGAACCAAGGTTGGTTGATTAAAGATACCGACCGAAGCCACGAATGGTGGGCGGTGCCGTGGCAATCCCCGCTTGCCTTCGATTGATTCAATCATCGCGCTTTCTTCACCGCAAATATAGGCACCTGCCCCACGGCGCAGATCGATATACCCCGGCTCGACAATTTTTGCCGCCTCTAGTGCCGCTATCTCGCGGCGCAAAATTTCTAAAACGGCAGGGTACTCATCACGCATGTAGATAAAGCATTTTTCTGCTGCGACAGCCCATGCCGCAATCAACATGCCCTCTAAAAACAAATGGGGATTGCGTTCTAAGAAATAGCGATCTTTGAACGTACCCGGCTCACCTTCGTCACCATTCACGGCCAAATAACGTGGCCCTTCGTTCATCCGTACAAAAGACCATTTCTTACCCGATGGGAAGCCCGCACCACCCATGCCGCGTAGGCCGCTTTCCAGCACTTCTTCCTGAAGCTGATCAGGCGTTTTGGAACCACCGCGCAGAGCTGTAAGTTCGCCATAACCCCCCTCTATTTGATAAGCGTCAAACGCTTCATATTCAGGGATATGGGCGTGGGTATCATCCCCTTTGATCGCCGCTGCCACTTTTTCAACCGTAGCAAAATCAATGTGATTGTGACCCAGCTCCAAAGTTGGCGCCGTGTCACAACGGCCCATACAGGGCGCACGTAAAACGCGTACCTTGCCGCCGCCATTATATTCTTTGACCAATTCGGCCATCAATTCCTGCGCACCCGCAAGCTCGCATGACAAGCTGTCGCAAACACGGATGGTTAAATCTGGGGGCGTCTCTTCGCCCTCTTTCACAACATCGAAATGCGCATAGAAACTGGCGACCTCATAAACTTCGACCTGAGCCAAGCCCATCTCTGCTGCCAATGCCGCAAGGTGGTCTGCGCTAAGGTGCCCATGTTTGTCTTGGATGAGGTGCAAGAATTCGATCAGCAAATCACGCTGTCTGGGTTTGTCACCCAAAAGCGATTGGATCTCTGCCATCGCCTCATCGCTAAATTGCCGCCCCTTTGGGGTTTTGCGCCCCTTGCCTTTGCCCGACTTCCAGACGCCTTTTCTGGCCTCATCCAATGCCATGTCTCATCCTCAAATTCACATGTTTCGATCACTATAGTGAGCTGTGACGCAACAGAGGGTAAAAAACCGACTAGAGCAACGGTTTTTTCGCATATCGGCTGGTTTTTATGCATCAAGCTCGCTAATAATTCTCCATGTTTCGCAGCTTAATCACAATGCTTGCCTTAACTGGTTTTGCCCAGGCAGAGGTGCTTTTGACACCAGATGAATTCCAAGGAATTTCTGAAGGCAAGACGCTCTATTTCAACAATATTAATGGGTTCCACGGTGCCGAGCAGTATTTTGAAAACCGACAAGTTCGTTGGAAATTTGCCGAAGGCCAGTGCCAAGAGGGATATTGGTACGGGGATGGCGAGGCGATTTGCTTTCAATATGACAATGAGCCCGCGCCGATTTGTTGGCTTTTCTGGCAGACCGATACGGGGATATTTGCGGTCTTAGACGAGCTGGGCGATTCCGCGCCTCTCAAATTAGAGTTTGTCGATACGCGCGAAATCCTTTGCGAAGAACCCTATCTGGGCGTCAAAGCAGACGCCCCTGACGTTCAGTGGACACCGATACCCGCCCGTCCTTGAACTCTACTTCTAGCTCGCCTTGCGCATTGGCTGCCTCTGTGATGACCTCTTCACCTTTACGCACAACCGCATAGCCACGATCCAACGTCGCTTGATACCCCAGCCCGTCGAGAAGGCGTGCTTTGGACGCAAATCGTTCTTTTGCCTCTGATATCAATCGAGGCACGGCGCGGGACAAATCTTGGCCTGCGCGCGCGACGCGCTCGCGCTGATTGGAAATGCGCTCGGATAAAATCTTCGGCTGAAGTCGCGCGGCGGTTTCAAGATAGATAGCACGTTTTGTTTGAACAACTTGCGCCAGCGCATTGGGCAAACGAATGGCGGCCATATCAAGTCTTTGGGATGCAGCCTCCACCAACTCTCTGGGATCGCGAAGCGCGCGCGCTAGATCACGCAGGCGCTGGCGGCGATCCTCTATCGACTTGGCAAGCCCCCGAATGCGGCGTTCTTCGAGGTTATTAAGAGTCGCCATTAAATCAGCTCGAACGGGAACGGCAAGCTCCGCCGCAGCCGTCGGTGTCGGCGCGCGCAAATCAGAAGCAAAATCAATCAAGGTTGTATCGGTTTCATGGCCCACTGCAGAAATTATTGGGATATCTGAGGCCGCAGCGGCCCGCACCACTGCCTCTTCGTTAAAGCCCCAAAGATCTTCAAGCGAGCCACCCCCACGCGCGACAATTAACAAATCAGGTCGCGGTAAAGCCCCGCCTGGGGTCAGTCTGTTAAAGCCTGCAATACCGGCTGAGACTTCGGGTGCGCATCGGTCGCCTTGCACGGCAACCGGCCAGATCAGAACCTTGCGCGGAAAACGATCTCGTAGGCGATGCAGGATGTCCCTGATCACCGCACCTTGGGGCGAAGTGATAACACCGATAACTTGAGGCAAATAGGGAATTGGCTTCTTTCGATCTTGGTCAAATAAACCTTCTTTGGCCAATGCTTGTTTTCGTTTTTCAAGCTGCGCCATCAACGCACCAACACCTGCGATGCGAAGCTCTGTGATGTTAATTTGGTATCTGGATTGGCGCTGATAGGTGGTAACTTTGCCAATAGCGATAACTTCCAAACCCTCCTCGGGCTGGACTTGCATACGGGCCGCTTGACCTTTGAATGTCACCGCAGAAATCACCGCGTCTTCATCTTTCAGGTCATAGTAAATATGGCCTGATGCGTAACGTTTCACCGCCCCGATTTCGCCGCGTAAACGCACATGTGAAAAGCGCCCTTCGATCATCGCCTTGATCTGGCCAGAGAGCTCAGAGACGGTGAATTCTGGGGCATTTTCGCCTGCGCGATCTTGATCCAACAGGTCGGACATCGGCTTTTCCTTGGCAATCGTTTCCCTACAGATTAGACAGCGCGGGATAGAAACCCAAGGGGAAACGGCATGAAGATTTTGATTTTGGGAAGTGGCGGTCGCGAACATGCCCTAGCTTGGGCGGTCAAACAAAATCCTAAATGCGATCGTCTGATTGTGGCCCCGGGAAATGCAGGTATTGCCGAGATTGCAGATTGCGTTTCGATGGATATCGAAGATGGCGATGCGGTGGTGAATTTCTGTCATCTTGAAGGGGTGGATTTTTTGATTATCGGGCCAGAGGCACCGCTTGCGGCGGGCGTGGCCGATGCAACGCGAGCGGCAGGAATTCTGACCTTTGGCCCTTCAGCTGCGGCGGCGCAATTGGAAAGCTCCAAAGGGTTTACCAAAGAAATTTGTGATGCCTGCAAGGCGCCGACAGCCGGCTATGCCCGCTTTGATAATCTCGAGGATTCAAAGGCTTATGTCCTGGAACAAGGCGCGCCAATCGTTGTGAAAGCAGATGGTTTGGCCGCGGGCAAAGGCGTTATTGTCGCAATGACATTGGAAGAGGCTTTAACCGGCTTAGAGGATATATTCGGCGGCGCATTTGGGGATGCAGGTGCAGAGGTTATCATCGAAGAATTCATGGAAGGCGAAGAAGCGAGCTTCTTTATTCTTTCAGATGGAACCAACATTTTACCTATTGGAACCGCCCAAGATCACAAGCGCGCCTTTGACGGGGATGAGGGTCCAAACACCGGCGGCATGGGCGCATACAGCCCAGCGCCGATCATGACAGAAGCCCTTATAAATAAGGCGATTGAAGAGATTATTCAGCCGACGATTGATGAAATGGGACGGCGGGGGATGCCTTATCAAGGGGTGCTTTATGCGGGTTTTATGATCAAGGATGGGCAGCCTAGATTGGTAGAATATAACGTGCGTTTCGGCGATCCTGAATGCCAAGTTTTGATGATGCGCTTGGGCGGGCAGGCGCTTGATGCGATGCTGGCTTGCGCGAAAGGCGAACTCGATAAAGCCCAGATTAATTGGGCACATGATCACGCCATGACGGTGGTGATGGCCGCGAAAGGCTATCCGGGTGGGTACGAAAAAGGGACAGAAATTCAAGGGCTTGAGCGCTCAAACTATGACAGCAAGATGATGGTTTTCCATGCTGGCACTAAGGCGCAAGACGGCAGGATTTTGGCCAATGGCGGTCGGGTTTTGAATGTGACCGCGCGGGCAAGTGACCTGAAATCCGCGCGGGATAAAGCCTATGTCACAATCGATGAAATTGATTGGCCCGAGGGGTTTTATCGCCGCGATATTGGGTGGCGGGCGCTGGATTAAGATTTTCCGCCAAATGCTTAAAATCCCTTAATCTTTTGGGGGTGGATACGGGGGTGCCCACGGGGGTGGATGCGGAGGTGTGATATCTGGCACTTAATCGTTAAGAAAAATCGCACCATTCCTTAACAAAATCTTATCTAACACCGCAAAGCAGCTTCAACACTTTTGCGCCCATTAAACGGCCCAACCTCGTGGGACGTGAGTTTTGACCCTTCCAGCGAGACAGCCATTACTTTGTTCCATTTAGCATCAACCATGATCATCTCTGGGTTCTTCCCATCACATTCGCGCAGGCCAGAGGTGATGAAATCCTCGCCGATCTTGTGGTTTGTGAAGCCTTTGGCAGACGCGATCTCTTTCAACGTGCCCTCTTGAAAGCTGAAAACTCGCAAGGTCTTCGCCAAATGCGGACGGTCGATATAGGCGATTTCGGTGTGCCCGTCCCCGTTCAAATCGCCAATGCTAACAATCGCAAGCCATCTATTCCGTGTTCCAATGAAGGGTGTTGCGGCGACAAGATCGAACCCTTGTGTATCGTGATTGGTCGCATAGATCGAAACCCGTGCACCTTTGCTAGCGTCACTCTCGGTAACTACATATTGATGGCCCCATTTTTCGCCAAAGTAATGAACCCGCGGCGTCAAATCTTCAAAAACACGATTTTCGGGCAAGGTCATACTGTAGAAGTGATTGACGCCATGCCAGCGCGACCCCATCCAAATAACCTGTAGCTCTCCCCATTCGGGTGTGTCACCCAAAACGGCGTGCCCGTATCGATTAGTAGGTTCCGAAAAACGAACGTGCCAGCCCGCTTTTAACATGCCATCATTATATCTGGGATTTTCATCCACGCATTTGGGCGGCCAAGTTTCTTTGTACCAGCAGTGCTGCGCGGCGGCGGGCCCGAGCGAAGCCCAAAGAGAAAGGGCGCTAAGAATTATTAGCGCCCGCATCATTTAGATTTGCTTTTCTGGCATTTGCACAACCAGACCATCAAGATCATCTGTGACCTTTAGCTGGCAAGTAAGCCGCGAGCGTTCTGGATCTGGTTCCCATGCGAAGTCTAACATGTCCTCCTCCATTGCGTCTTTGCCCGGAAGTTTGCCAACCCATGCGGCGTCAACATAGACGTGGCACGTTGAACAGGCACAGGCACCGCCGCAATCTGCTTCGATCCCTGGAATGTTATTGTCACGCGCGCCTTCCATTACGGTTAGGCCATTGGCCACATCGACCTCGTGCTTGGTGCCGTTATGCTCAATATAAGTGATCTTCGCCATTCTGTTTGACTCCGTCTTCGAATTCAAAATGCTATCTAGTGATCCGCGTTTGGACTTGCCAGCAAATTCTGCATCGCGCTTGCAAATTTTCGTGAATGTTCTATCTTTGTTCTTATGGTCATAAAAGCGCCCCCACCCTACCCTAAACCGCCCCATGCGGTGCCGCATGAACGTCTGGATGAACCCGCCGCAGGTGCACGGATCACAGTGGCGGGGTTGGTGTTGGTGCGTCAGCGCCCAGGCACGGCAAAGGGTGTGATATTCCTAACGCTCGAGGATGAAACGGGGGTTGCCAATATTGTGGTGTGGAAAAAAATCTATCTTAAATATCGCCGTGCGGTGGTGACAGGGCGTTTGTTGCGGGTCACGGGCCGTATTCAACGTGATGGCCAAGTGGTGCATGTGGTGGCCGATCATATCGAAGATATCTCGCCCATGTTGGATCAACTTTTGACCCAAAAAGAAAACCCGCCCCAAGAGATGCTTGGGACGGGTCGAATTGTTCAGGAAGGCAGCCGTTAATTCAGTGCCAAGCCCACAAAGCGGCTATTGCCAGTGCGATCCACCTTAAGAAGAACAGACTTACGCCCGCCTTCGCGCGCATCTTTGAATGCGGCATTTACGGCTGAGGGGCTATCGACCACTTCGTGATCAACCTCTTTGATCAGATCGCCTGGGCGCAAACCCTTTTCAAAAGCGTCCGAGCTTTCATCAACATTGACGATGGCCACGCCATTGGCATCATTGTTCAATTGAAGCTGTTCGCGGATTTCAGGCGTGAGCGAAGAAAGCGTCATGCCAAGCTCTTCGATCTCTTCGGGTTTCTTCGGTTCCGCAACGGCAGGTAGGACACGTTCCTTTTCCGCTTCTTCACGTCGACCCAAAGTCACGCCAAGCGTTTCGGTTTCACCTTCGCGGAAAACGGTGACACGTACGGTTTTGCCAACTTCGGTCGCGCCAACAAGCGCAACAAGCGAGCGGGTATCTTGAACCTCTTGTCCATCAAAGGTCAGAATAACATCGCCTGCCAAAATTCCAGCATCCTTAGCCGGACCATCTGGCACGCCAGAGATCAAGGCACCTTTGACGCCATCCAATCCCAGCGCCTCGGCCAGATCTTCGTCAACATCTTGGATTTGTACGCCCAACCAACCACGGCGGGTTTCACCAAATTCCAAAAGCTGATCTACCACACCGCGCACAACACGCGAGCTCATGGAAAAACCAAGGCCAATCGAGCCGCCATTGGGAGAGATAATTGCCGTGTTCACGCCAATCACATCGCCATCCATATTGAAGAGAGGGCCACCAGAGTTACCACGGTTAATTGCGGCATCTGTTTGAATAAAATCATCATATGGCCCAGATTGAAGCGTGCGGTTACGGGCAGAGATGATGCCGGCAGAAACCGAGAAGCCCTGACCCAGAGGGTTACCGATGGCCAGCACCCAATCACCCACACGGGCAATATCGCTGTCACCGAATTTTACAAATGGAAGCGCTTCGTCCGCTTCGACCTTCAAAACGGCAATATCTGTATTGGGATCGGTACCGACCAATTCTGCGTCCAGCACTTTACCGTCGAAGAATTCGATCGCGATTTCATCGGCGGTTTCGATCACGTGGTTATTTGTGACGATATAGCCGTCAGCCGAAATTACAAAGCCAGAACCCAATGCCGAGGAGCGCCGTGGGCGATTGCCTTGTGGTCCTTGGTTGTTGAAGAAGTCATTGAAGAAATCCTCAAACGGGCTGCCAGGCGGAACTTGTGGGCGGCTGCCGACATTTGGTTGAATGACCGTTGTCGTCGTTGTGATATTCACCACGGATGGCGAAAGCCGCTCTGCCAAATCAGCAAAACTATCTGGGGCGCCGCGCGCGTTTGCTGTCATGGCTTGAGCCAAAAGCAACATCAGAGCCAATAGGCCCCCTAATGATATAGCAACGGGTTTAGACAAGTCTTTCGTGGACGATAGAGCTAGCGCTTTCATTCACCTCTCCTTCAAGGGTTGAAATTCGTTCTTTCCCAAAGATGTGACTTTCCCACATCATTGCAAGACAAAGCTACGTCATATTTGTCAAATGGGTGTGAAGAAGTCGAGCAAATGGCTCACAGATTTGTCAAAGAGGCGATGATGTGCTGAAATTGTGAGGATTGAGAGGTGGTTCATGCCCAGACATTACACATTGGAGAATTCAGGCGCATTGGCAGCGATGCTGGAGGTGAAAAACCTAGCTGATAGCGTGCCCAAACCCCTCAAAGCCCTAATTGAGCTGCGCGTGTCCCAGATTAATGGGTGCAGCTATTGCATCGATCTACACGGGCGCGAGGCGGTGGAACTTGGCGTTGCCGCGGCGAAAGTGGATGCATTGGATGATGCGGAGACGTCTGGGCTGTTTGATGCAAGCGAGATTGCCGCAATCAAATGGGCGGAAGCGTTGACCCGCGTCAGCAATGGTTTGGCACGCGAGGCGCATCATGCGGAGCTAAACCAGCATTATTCAGATCGAGAGATTGCGGATTTGACCTATATTATCGCGAATATGAATGCGCTGAACCGCATGGCGATTGGGTATGGGGATAAGCCCGCGAAGGCTTAGGAAAAGAGCGTTATAAAATAGATAAAGATCGCACCAAGCGCGATCATGATAAAGCCAAGCCAGCGGCGGTCTTGGTCGGGCATGGCGCCTAAGAAACGGATGATATCCTCATAAAGATTAGGGGCCAGTGCGATGACCAGCCCCTCAATAATGGCCACAAGGCCAAGTGCAATTAGAAACTCCGTCACTGCGGGGCTTCGACCGTATCCGATTTCAGATATTCGAAGAATTCGGAATCTGGTGAGATCACAAGCGTAGAATTATCCCCGCGCAGTGATTTCTCATACGCTGAAAGCGAACGATAGAAGCTGAAGAATTCTGGATCGCGTCCAAACGCTTCGGCGAAAATCGCGTTTCTTTCGGCATCAGCCTCACCTCGGATAATGTCAGATTGCTTTTGCGCCTCTGAAACGGTTTCAACAACAGTACGATCAGCGGCGGCGCGAACCCGCTGGGCGGCCTCGTTACCACGTGCGATTTCGTCGGCGGCTTCACGTTCGCGTTCTGCACGCATCCGAGCGAATGTTGCCTCTAGGTTTTGTTCAGGCAGGTCAGCGCGTTTAATCCGCACATCGACGATCGCCACACCAAGGGCAGAGGCTTGGGCACGCACCTGATCACGAATTTCGTTCATCAAAGATGCACGGTCCTCGGAAAGGATTGTGTTCGAATCCACCTTACCCAAAACTTCACGCATCCCGTCATTCAAGATGCCATCAAGTTTTTGAGCCGCAGCACGTTCACCACCTGAACCATTAGCTTGACGGAAGCGCACGGGGTCTTGGATGCGCCATAGGGCAAATCCGTCAACCACCAAACGGCGATCATCAAGGGGCGTAAATTCGTCAGGCTGAACATCAAGCGGTAGAATACGATCATCATATTTTACCACCTCGTGCAAAACTGGGACGCGGAAATAAAGTCCGGGATCGTTATTGACCGCAGAGACCTCACCAAACCAGAGGCGAAGGGCTTTTTCGCGTTCATCCACGATATAAATGGATGACATGCCAGCTAAAATGAGGACAGCGAGTAATGGAAGAGCTAGAAGTCTCATCTTAGTTACCTCCTGAATTTGTTGCTGAGCTACGCGGACGCGTCAGCTCGTTTAAGGGAAGGTATGGGACGACGCCCTGGCCTGCGCCTTGGCTGTTTTCATCGATGATGATTTTATTCACCTCGCCATACACACGCTCAATCGTTTCTAAATAAAGGCGTTTGCGCGTCACTTCGGGTGCTTTGGCAAATTCTTCGTAGACAGAGATAAAGCGTGCCGCTTCACCTTCGGCTTCGTTGATTTGCTGGGCACGGTACCCCTCGGCTTGTTCCAAAAGCTGAGCCGCTTCACCACGCGCTTCTGCAACAACGCGGTTGGCATAAGCATCCGCTTGTTTTTCAAGCGTATCGCGGGTTTGTTCGGCGGCTTGAACCTCGCGGAATGCATCGATCACTTCGCGTGGCGGGTTGGCGCCAAGCAAGTTCACACGAATGATATTCACACCTGAATCGTATTGATCCAATGTTTCTTGGGTGATGCGCTTAAGCTCTGCTGAAATTGCACCACGATCCCTGTTCAAGATCGGTGCCAGATTAGATTGCGCGATAATTTCACGTGCCGCAGATTCTGCCACCGCACGAATGGTTTCGCGAGAGGCTGCCAAGTTGAACAAGAAATTCTGTGGATCAGAGATGTTCCACACAACTTGGAAGTCGATATCAACGATGTTTTCGTCGCCCGTTAACATCAAACCTTCATCTGCACGGGCACCACGGCCCACACCGATATCTTCGGTATTTTCACGTGTCACAGGCAGGATCACTTTGGTCACAACAGGCCAAGGTGCAAAGTTTAGACCTTCGTTCCCTGTTTTGTAGTATTCACC
>CAZRFT010000272.1:0-10973 GCA_964599255.1 uncultured Neptunicoccus sp.
ACTGGCTAAGGCCACAGTAAACAAATAACAGAATCCGAACCGCCCCGAATGCTCGGGGCGGTTCACTAGCTGCAAAGAGACTAAAAATGGCCAAAACTCCCGTAATATCCTGTAAAAACGTTTGGAAGCTTTTCGGAAGCAAACCCGAACAATATCTGGCACAAATGCCCAAAGGGCATAGCTATGCCGACATACACGCAGATGGTTATATCGCTGGGGTGAAGGACGTTTCAGTCGATGTCCATAAAGGCGAGATGTTGGTGATTATGGGGCTGTCCGGTTCAGGCAAATCCACATTGATGCGCTGTATGGGCCGACTTCATGATGTAACAGGCGGCACGATCGAAGTTGATGGCCAAGACATCATGCAACTTGATGAAAAAGGTTTGATTGAGCTCCGCCGTTCTAAAATGGGAATGGTGTTTCAGAGCTTTGGACTTCTTCCACACCGAACCGTTCTACAAAACGTTGCATTTCCTTTGGAAATGCGGGGGCAAGATGCACATGAACGCCGTGCACGTGCCCTTGAAGTTATCCGCCTCGTAGGCCTTGAAGGGCGCGAGGAATATTATCCGCGCGAGTTATCTGGTGGTCAGCAACAACGTGTTGGTATCGCACGTTCTTTGGCAATTGAGCCTGATATTTGGTTCCTTGATGAACCGTTTTCAGCGCTTGATCCCCTGATCCGTCGCGAAATGCAGGACGAGTTTCTGCGGCTGCAAGCGATGCTGAACAAAACAATTACTTTCGTGACACATGATTTCGACGAGGCGCTTCGCTTGGCCGACCGAATTGCCATTATGAAAGATGGTGCTGTCGAACAATGTGACACACCGGATAAAATTGTTCTTCAACCCGCAACGGAATATGTTGCGAAATTTACCGAAGAAATTGAAAAATCCCGTGTGGTACATGCAGGGACCTTGGTTGAAAAGGGATTGAAAGGAAAAGGCAAGGCTGTTGATGCAGATGCCACGATCCTTTCGCTTGCGCGTCGCTTGGTTGAAGATAACGCGACCAATATTTCTGTGGAACGCAAGGGCAAGCTAATTGGTGCAATGCCACGTAAAAAGGCACTTTCTGTCTTGCTAGGAGACGGTGCATGAACGCGCTTGCCACTTGGTTAGAAGCGCCCGGAAATACAAAACGGGCGGCTTTTGCGATGGTCGGGCTTGCAGCCGTTTTGACGATTCTGCGCCCCTGGCTTCCCGACATGTTGGTTCGCCCGCCAGAATGGTGGCTTTTGCCGTGGCGCGATTGGATCGATTTTGTTTTCAACAAGGTCACGTTTGAGTGGGGCTTTATCAATGTGACCCGATTCTTAAGTAGCGGGTTGGAATTTGTCCTCGATGCGGTTGCCAATATTATGTACGGCCGCGCGCGCTGGCCGCGTTTTGAAGCAATCCCTTGGACGGTGGTTGCTGCTGTCACGACAGTCATCGGCTATGCGCTTGGCGGTTGGCGATTGGCGCTGTTTGGCGGTGCGACCTTTGTTTGGGCGGCTTTGATCGGTCAGTGGAAGCTGACAATGGAAACCCTTTCGGTCATTTTTGTTGCTGCACCTATCGGTTTTACGATTGGTTTGCTTCTGGGAATTTGGTCTTGGAAATCAAAGCGAATTGAAGAAGCTATTAAACCAGCGCTTCTTGTAATGCAGGTGCTACCATTCTTTAGTTATCTACTTCCTGCGGTTATCTTCTTTAAGGTGGGACCAACTGCGGCGACTGTCGCGACAATTGCCTATTCACTTCCACCGATGATTCTGATGACGACTTTGGGCCTGAAAAAAGTAAGCCCAGAGATCGTTGAGGCCGGCAAAATGTCGGGCTGTACGCGCTGGCAAATGCTTCGTTACGTCTACATTCCATCGGCAAGAACCGAGATTATGGTCGGATTGAACCAAGTTATCATGCTTTCGTTGGCCATGGTTGTTTTGACCGCAGCAATCGGGATGCCGGGTCTTGGTGCAAAACTTCTTGAAGTGATGGGGAGCTTCAAACTCGGCCGTGCATTAGAAATCGGTATTACGATTGTTCTTATTGCGGTTCTTCTCGATCGCTACAGTAAGGCATGGGTCGTGAAACAACCGGAGCATTTCGAAAAGGGGACGCCATGGTGGCGCAAAAACATATTCCCGTTGATTGCGCTGGGAATGTTTATCCTCTTTTACGTCATAAGTTGGGCTGTAGCGAATGTGCCTAACATCGAATACAAGGAACTAACTTGGGGTAACTCGCCAACGTTTTTTGCCAGTTTGCTTGACGAGGTAGGGCGCAAACAAGCCATGACCCAAGGCAAGATATTGGATACCAAAATCAAAGCATTCCTAAATTGGGATGCGGTTGAAGCGGTAACGCACGCCATCCGTGTAGTGTTTAATAACTACATTATTATCCCGACGGAGAAGGCCTTCCTTTATCTTCCGACAACGGCTTTCTTGCTCTGTGTTACCACCTTTGCGCTTGTGTTGGGCGGTTTGCCCCGAGCGATCATGGCATTTGTATTCTTCATTGTCGTTGCGCAGTTAGGATACTGGGATCGAGCGATGCTGACATTGCACACGGTATTCATGGCAACGTTGTTTGCCTTCATCTTAGGCGCGCCGTTGGCAATCGTCGCCGCGCGTCGTGAGGATTGGTCAAAACGAGGGATCTTCTGGTGCGATATTTTTCAGACCTTCCCATCTTACGTTTACCTTTTACCTGCGGTTATGCTGTTCGGGATCACGCCGGTAACGGTGCTTTTCTCGATCCTGATCTACACGATGGTGCCTGTGGTGCGCTACACGATCGAAGGCTTGCGTTCAGTGCCTGCGGAAATGGTCGAGGCCGCTGAAATGTCGGGTGCAACGCGTCGCCAAAAGCTCTTCAATGTGCAAATACCACTTGCAATGCCGACTATTGCGGTGGGGATTAACCAAGCGCTGGTCTTTGCTTTCTTCATGGTGATCATTGCTGAATTCATCGGTACACGTGATATCGGTCAAGAAATGCGCAAAACCATGGCGGGTACAGAACTGGGTTGGAACTTTGTTTTAGGCTTCTCCGTCGTCTTTATGGCTTTAACGTTTGATACCACAATTAATGCGTGGGCTGAGAAGCGTCGAAAGGTTCTGGGACTATGAACGCGCGTTTTGAAACGCCATATGAGCGGGCAGGTGTTATTACGCCTGGTCTGCCGATCCTTCCGCATGGGACGGAACGCCACCCAGTTCCAGGTGGTGGAACCCGTGCCGTTCGCATCGACAAAGATGATGAAATCAGTGTCTTAGATTTTGATGGAAACCAACCTTGCGAGCTTGTCTTCTTCGCCCCTGACGGCACATCTGATGCTGGAATGATTGGGGCCAAAGGCGGGTTAGATCCCAAAGGAGTTAAGGCAGCATTGCTCGGAGACAAATCTGGCAAGAATGTTGTTAGGGCTTTGGATGCCGCAGGTTTTGATCTGGGTAAAGCCGATGGAACCTTGGTTTTTGGCGAGGGCTCCAAAGCAGGCGATCTTGCGACATTTCATGCTCAATCTGATGGATTGTTGGTTGTCTGTGCGGCAGGCGAGGCGATGGACCCGCATGAACAAAATGTGCCCACTGAAATTATCCTATACATTAAGCGCGCCAATCCAGGTGAGGGTAAGGGGGGCATGGCGCCACCTGATCCGCTCGCCAACCCGATTGATGACATCAATATTCAACCGGGGAATGCTGCTACATACGAAGTGAAGAAGGGCGAATATATTCAAATCCTTGATATTCAGGGGCGCGAATGTTCAGATTTTCAAGCCTTTAGCAGACGAGCGTTGGACAAGGGATTGGAGCGGGAAATCGATCCGACCACAACGCGTTCGCTTATGGGCTCTCTATATCCTAATCCTGGCATTTTTTCGAAATACTGGAGCGTGGATCAAGAACCTTTGGTTGAAATCATCCAAGATACCTGTGGGCGCCACGATACTTTTGGGTTGGCCTGCACCGCGCGCTACTATGAAGATTTGGGTTACCCAGGGCATATCAACTGCTCTGACAATATGAATATCCAATTAGGCAAGTTTGATGTGAAGCCGCGTGGCGGTTGGCCGGCGATCAATTTTTTCTTCAACACGATGCTTGATGATACGAACGCACTTGGCATGGATGATCCTTGGTCGCGACCAGGCGATTATGTGATGCTAAAGGCACTTACCGATTTGGTTTGCGTCAGCTCGGCTTGTCCCTGTGACGTTGACCCCGCAAATGGTTGGAATCCCACAGATATCCAAGTGCGAACTTATAAAGAAAAAGAAGATTTCCAGCGTTCAATCGGCTGGCGAAAATCGGTGGAGGCTGATTTGGAAGACACGAAGAAAACAGGATTTCATGATTGCTTTGCACGCCATACGCGTGACTTTGTGGAATATGCGGGCTTTTGGTTGCCCAACACCTTTACGAACCATGGCGCAATTGCAGAGTATTGGGCGTGTCGTGAAAAAGCGGTGATCATGGATCTATCACCCTTGCGAAAATACGAGGTTACGGGTCCGGACGCAGAAGAACTGCTTCAATACTGCCTGCCACGTGACATAAAGAAACTCTCTGTTGGTCAAGTTAGCTACACTTCCATTGTCTATGAACACGGCGGTATGATCGATGACGGGACGGTGTATCGCTTGGGCGAAACCAATTTCCGCTGGATTGGTGGGAATGACAAATCTGGTCTGCACCTCAAGAAAGTTGCTCAAGAAAAAGGCCTGAATGTTTGGGTCCGCCCTTCGACCGACCATCATTGTAACGTTGCTGTTCAAGGGCGACTGAGCCGCGAGATTTTGAGCGAAGTTATTTGGACCCCACCACTGCAACCAACCGTCGAAGAGCTTGGTTGGTTCCGCCTGACAATTGGTCGATTGGGTGACTATGATGGTGTACCTGTTGTTGTCAGCCGCACAGGTTATTCGGGCGAACTGGGTTATGAAGTCTTCACGCATCCTAAATACGCCGAAGAAGTGTTCGACGCGATTTGGAAAGCAGGTGAGCCAAAGGGAATGATCCCACTTGGTCTTGCGGCCTTGGATATGATCCGGATTGAAGCTGGTTTGATTTTTGCCGGATCCGAGTTCGACGATAGCACCGATCCAATGGAAGCTGGTATTGGATTTACTGTGCCGCTCAAAAGCAAGACGGATGATTTTATTGGACGCGCCGCGCTAGAAGAGCGAAAAGCACACCCACATCGCAAACTTGTTGGGTTTGAGTTAGAAGGTGGCATTGTTCCGACGCCTGGGGATTGCGTTCGTGTTGGCAAGGCACAGGTGGGCGAAATCACATCTGCGATGAAATCTCCGATTCTTGGGAAAGTTATCGCTTTGGGACGTGTTGCTGTCGCTCACGCTGAGGAAGGAACCGAGCTTGAAATCGGACAGCTCGATGGTGAGCAGAAACGCCTAAAGGCTAAAATCGTTAAGTTCCCTCACTTTGATCCCACCAAAGAACGGGTCAAAGGGAACTACGAAGATTAATAACGATACCGGAGAATCGGGATGACAATCGGAAACTGGTCTTATCCCAATCCAATCCGTTTTGGCGCTGGCCGAATATCCGAACTAGCAGAGGCGTGCCAATCACTTGGAATAAATCGCCCTTTGCTTGTCACCGATCGTGGATTGGCGGATTTGCCGATTACCCGGCAAGCCTTGGAGATACTAGCGCAAGCTGGGATTACAGCGGCGTTATTTGCAGAGGTTGATCCAAACCCGAATGAAATGAACCTAAACGCAGGGTTGGCTGCTTACAAAGCGGGCGAACATGACGGGGTTGTCGCGTTTGGGGGTGGCTCGGGCTTGGATTTAGGAAAGGCAATCGCCTTTATGTCGGGGCAATCTCGACCCATCTGGGATTTTGAAGATATTGGGGATTGGTGGACGCGCGCAGATCCAGATGGAATCGCACCAATCATCGCTGTGCCGACAACTGCTGGAACTGGTTCTGAAGTAGGCAGAGCGAGCATTCTCACGAACAGTGAAACGCATGAAAAGAAGATTATATTTCATCCCAAAATTCTGCCATCGGTGGTTATTTGTGACCCCGAACTAACGATTGGTATGCCGTCCTTCATCACAGCGGGAACGGGAATGGATGCTTTTGCCCATTGTTTAGAGGCGTACTGTTCCCCTCATTTTCACCCAATGAGCCAAGGAATTGCATTGGAGGGAATGCGCCTCGTCAAAGAAAACTTACCAACTGCCTTCAGTGATCCTTCAAATATAGAGGCGCGCGCTCAGATGATGGCGGCTGCAAGTATGGGCGCCGTGGCTTTCCAAAAAGGGCTAGGCGCCATTCATGCACTGAGCCATCCCATTGGTGCTGTCCACAACACGCATCACGGCACAACCAATGCTGTGGTCATGTCGCCCGTTTTACAATTTAATGCATCTGCGATAGCCAATAAATTGGATCTGGCAGCATCTTATTTATCCATCTCAAACGGGTTCGATGGGTTCATGCAATTTGTGGACGAGATTAACAACCTCTTGGAAATCCCCAAAAACCTGACAGATTTAGGTGTCGTCAACCCCGATATCGCAACACTGGTAGAGGGAGCTCTGAAAGATCCGTCAGTTGGTGGAAACCCTATTGAAATGACGCATGACAATACCATGGCCTTGCTCAAGGCCTGCTTGTAGGAGAAATCAATGCTAGGAAGCGGTGATGGGAAAAAACGCGATCTTGTATCCGCAATAGATGGGGCAGGGTGGGACTTTAATATGAGCCGCCATCCCTACTACGCGATCGAAGCACCGCATGGTCCCCACTACACAATCTATAACCGGCGGCACATGGCAGTGTGTTTTGATGACATCGATACTGAAGACGGCTACTGGCTGCTTCGTCAAAAGGCGGCTGTTTTGCATACTGGAGAGTTCCCGATTGAATTTGAGGGTCCAGATGCAGAAAAACTCCTTGATCTGCTTTTTACAAAAGACATCACCAAAGTGAAACCCATGCGCTGCGGCTATGGGCTGGCATGTTACGATGATGGGGGGATGATTGTCGACGGCGTTTTGATGCGTTTAGCAGAGGATCGTTTTTGGTATGTCCAAGCGGATGGAGATTTCTTTAATTGGGCCAAAGCTCATGCCAAAGAAATGGACGTTCGCATATTCGATCCAGTTGTCTATGTCTCACAAGTCCAGGGACCAACATCTTTGGACGTCCTTCAGGCCGCTTGCGATGATGGTAAACTGCCAGAACCTTTTGGATATTTTGGTATCGCAAAGGTAAAAATGGGTGGGCAAGAAGTTTTCGTGACTCGCACCGGTTACACCAATGAGTTGGGTTGGGAATTCTATACCGAGCCGCATCATGATGCTGAGGCGCTTTGGAAACATCTGCTAAAAGCTGGTGAGCCTCACGGTGTCGGCCTTTTTGGTTTAGATTCAATGCATATCCGTCGGATAGAGGCAGGAATATTAAATGCAGGTTCTGATTTTGATGCGAGTACTACGCCATTTGAAGCTGGCATTGGGCGCTTCGTCGATTTTGAAAAAGGCGAGTTCATTGGGAAAGAGGCGCTTAAAAAAGCACCGCAAGAGGCCCGCTCAATCGGCGTTCAGTGCGCACGCGGAGAGCCCTTGGTGCTTGGTGAAGTGCTTCTCGACAATCAACTTGCTGGCAAAGTGACAGCTGGTGCAATTTCGCCTTTTTTAAAGACCGGTATTGGGATTGTTTTGATGAACAAGGCAGGTCATCAGCCTGGCGATTTGGTGACGATCAGATGCATTGATGGGTCCCTACAAGAGGCAACCCTTTGTTCTTTACCGATGTATGATCCAAACGCAGAAATTCCGCGTGGCAAGAAGGTGGATATTCCTGAACGCGGCTAGTCCGCGCAGACATAGTTCATCTGCAATATTATCGGTGAAGTATTGCCACTATCTGGGTGAAAACTTGCATTCGTAATATTGAAACTTGTAATTGCCCGCGCCAGCGATTTCAGCGCGACAGCCATGTCGGTGCGGGCGAGGAAATGGCCAATGCAGTGATGGGCCCCACCGCCGAAGCCAAAATGTATGCGGCGCTTGGCTGAAATATCAAAAACACCGTCATGGACGGCTTTATCCGTTCCCGTTGCATGCGCAAGGACATGTATGGTTGTCCCTTTGGCGATAGCCACGTTACCAAAAGTAAAATCCTCAACCGCTTCGCGTGTGGCCCAAGTGGTTGTAGGGCGCATACGGACGGCCTCATTGATCGCTTGATCCGCTAATCTGGGGTTATCTTGCAATTTCTTCCACTCGCTTGGATGCTGATCAAAAAGTGTCATCAAAAAACCAAGTTGCCCTTTGGTGGTATCAACACCACCAAAGATCGAGATAACGATCAAATCCATCAAAATTTGTTCATCCGCCAAGCCACTTTTGTCAAAGGCACGCGTCAAAAGGGCGGGGTAACTTTGATCATTCGGATCGGTTCGTGCGCGCCCTGCAAGCTCGGCAGAAAGCTCGGTCAGCGCATCACAGGACGCATTAAAAATCGGTTCGTTAGATTTGCACTCCAATCCCATCGCAAGTCCAAGATTGGATGCATGGCCAGAAACTTCGGGCCAATCCTCGTCTGGCAACCCAAGTAGTGCACAATTTACCATGCCCGCAAAGGGCATCGAAAAATCAGCCATGAAATCCATTTCGGATTTAGTTTGCAAAGGTGTGATGAGTTTTTTCGCCGCAGCTTCAAATTTGGGGATTAAGCCAACAACAAAATCTTCTGACAGGCTGTCCGTCAATAACCGCCGCCAAATTTTATGCCGCTCGCCTTCTTGAGAGATTACTGAATTTGTCCAAAACCGTGCAAATGATCCTTCCAGCCCCATTCGTATCGGCCAGTGATAGCTGCCCTGCCGCAGCCGTCGATCCCTAAGAAGTTGGCCAGCTTCCCTATGGCGAAGAACCGCAAGGCCATACGGCGTACGCGCAGCCCATGATTGACTGCGCGCCTCTTTGACCTCTGCAGATCTGGTTGAAAAACCTGCCGCTGTGAAGTCGAGAAAAGGGAGGTTTTCCAATTAACAATCCAATGTTTGATCCCGCTCCCATTGCGTTAGGTGATGGGTGAATTGATCCCATTCACGCATGCGAAGTTTGACATAAGCATCGGTGAATTCTTTGCCCATTACTTCGCCCAAATATTTGTCCTTTTTAAATTCGCGAATGGCATCAAGCATATTAAGGGGAAGCTTTTTCGCGCCGCGCGCTTTGTGACCTTCGGTATACATATCGATGTCTAGACGTTTACCTGGATCGAGTTTTCGCTCCATACCATCCAGACCAGCGGCCAGCAGAACAGCCTGCAACAGATAAGGATTAGACGCACCATCGGCGAGACGGAATTCAAGGCGCCCGCCATCTGGAATACGGACCATATGCGTACGGTTGTTCCCGCCATAGGTAACCGAGCTCGGTGACCAAGTCGCACCCGATAAGGTAGCGGGAGCGTTGATCCGTTTATAGCTGTTTACCGTTGGGTTGGTGATTGCACACATGGCTTGGCCGTGAGCCATTAAACCACCCAAGAAATGATATGCTGTGTCGGACAAGCCCATTTCATCATCACCATTGAAGACGCATGTTTTACCATCAGTCGTCCAAAGCGAGTGGTGGACGTGACACCCATTGCCCGTCAGGTTCGAAAACGGCTTCGGCATAAAGGTTGCCCGAAGCCCATGCTTTTCAGCAATCTCCTTGACCATGAATTTGAAGAAGGCGTGTTGGTCAGCGGTTTGCAAGCATGGGCCGAAATCCCAGTTGATCTCAAACTGACCGTTCGCATCCTCGTGGTCGTTCTGATACGGACCCCAGCCGAGTTCCAGCATGGTGGAACAAATCTCGGAAATCACATCGTAGCGACGCATCAATGCTGACTGGTCATAGCAGGGCTTTTCTTGCGTATCGCGATCATCCGAAATGTCGGAACCGTCTGCATTGATCAGGTGGAATTCAGGCTCCACGCCTGATTTCATCATCACATCGGCTTTTTCGGCGCGCTTGACCAATTCTTTCAAAACCAATCGCGGCGCTTGTTCGACGGGCTTCCCATCCATCCATGGGTCGCCTGCAACCCAAGCCAGTTCGGGTTTCCAAGGCAGCTGGATAACACTATCCGCATCTGGCATGACCAACATGTCAGGATGTGCAGGCGTCATATCAAGCCAAGCCGCAAAGCCTGCAAATCCCGCCCCGCCCTCTTGGGCGCCAGCAATTGCTTCTGCAGGTACTAGTTTTGCCCGCTGAACACCGAATAGGTCTGTGAAATTACATAAGAAAAATTTGACGCCTTTATCGGCCGCCCATTTTGCTAGATCAGTCATTACTCTTCTCCCTTATTCTTGTCCGGGGATCCAATTGGTTCCCGAAAGAGGCACACCTGCCATTGCGGCAGCCTCAATAGTTAAAGCACATAAATCCTCTGGCTCCAAATTATGGACATGGTTTTTTCCATTTGCCCGCGCAATGGTTTGCGCTTCCAACGTCATCACCTTGAGGTAATTGGCCAGTTTTCGTCCCGCCGCGACTGGATCTAGGCGTTTGGCCAACTCTGGGTCTTGCGTGGTAATGCCTGCAGGATCTTGACCCTCATGCCAATCATCATACGCACCGGCCGTCGTTCCAAGCTTATTGTACTCCGCTTCAAGCGATGGATCATTGTCGCCGATAGCAATCAATGCAGCCGTTCCAATTGAAACTGCATCCGCGCCCAAGGCAAGCGCTTTGGCAACATCTGCGCCTGTGCGAATCCCGCCCGACAAAACAAGCTGTACCTTGCGATGCATGTCGAGGTCTTGAAGTGCTTGAACCGCTGGGCGGATACAGGCGAGCGTGGGTTGTCCGACATGTTCAATAAACACATCCTGCGTCGCAGCCGTCCCCCCTTGCATCCCGTCTAGAACAACAACATCCGCACCTGCCTTAATTGCAAGCGTTGTGTCGAAATAGGGTCGAGCGCCGCCGAC
>CAZRFT010000273.1:0-11397 GCA_964599255.1 uncultured Neptunicoccus sp.
CATTGCCCTCGATGCAGCCCACCGACTTTAAATAGTCGACCCCAGATTGCGGGGCATCAGCAAGCCCAACCTCTTCGAGCGCTTTGAGTGCCGTTTCGTGAATTTGTTCCATCTGCGCTTGGGTCAGTGGCTTGTAGTAACCACCTTCCATGCCGGCGCGGACTGGTTTTACCTCTTCAGCAAGAGGGGCTGCGCGTAAGGCTTGTCTTGCTTGACGTCCGCCTGATCTTCTTGACATAAACTTTTCTCCCTAATGTCTTGATATTGAACAAAATTAGGGAAGGCGGGGTGACCCCCGTGCGGCGCGACCACGATCCGCACCAATTGTGCGCACCACCAGTTCAGTCATCCAATCCAAATCAATCATGGGCAAGTTTATTGGCCAAGAAATTCATTCTGGCAAGTAAAATTACCACCGACCAGAGGCACCACCGCCCGACGACGAACCGCCACCAAAACCACCACCGCCACCGCTTGAGAAACTGTTCGAGCTGGAGCGTTCGGGAATTATTCTGATTTCTTCTGCATGGTAGTGACAGCTTGAACATTCAGTAAGCACGCGCTCTGACCCTGACGAAGATCGTGTAGCGCTTTCCAAAACTGTCCGCTCACGGCTAAGCTGCCTTAATCCGCAATTGGGACATTTCTGCATACCAACCAGGGCTTCGCGAAGTTTGCCTTCGAATAGGATAAAGGCACCAATGCCCAAGAAAATGAAAAGCGGGAATTTATCTTTGATCCATGCCCAAAGCCCAGAACCTTCTGTGTCATTGAAGCGGCTAATATCACCTTCTTCTCTAAGCTGATCTGCATTATAGGCTGGGCGCAAACGTTTGATGATTTCCAGCACGCCAGATTCAATGCCACGGGCGTATTCGTTCCCGCGAAAATAGGGAATGAAATGATTGTCGATGACGAGTTTCATGCGGTCGTCGTATATAGGCCCATAGGACGAGCCGAGTTCGATCCGCATTTCACGATCAGATCGCGCAACGAGCACCAAGACCCCATCATTGCGCGTCGCATTGCCAACACCCCAAGTGTTGAAAAGCGTGGTGGCAAATTCTTCGATCGACCCAACATTGCCATAATCATGGCGGCTTTCAACGGTCACAACCGTTAGCTCTAGGTCCAAATCATTGCGAATTTGCTGGATTTGTTGGGTGATGCGCGCTTCGGTTTCAGGATCCAGAAGGTTAGCGTAATCAGACACAAATGCATTTACCGGTTCTGGTATTTCCTGCGCGCTTGCAGGGATCCCAATAAGGGTGATTACAAAAAATAAAACACTCAGTAACCGCTTCATGGATTTGTCATTTCCTTTAAGATATCTAAAACCGATAACACATCCTCACGCGTACAATCAAAAGTGCCACAAGTGAAGCGGATTACATATTCACCACCAGTTTCAGTTTGCGTCAGGTATATACGCCCATCATCATTTATGCGCGTCAACAAATCTGCGGTCGCTTCGCGTGCATCTTGGTTTTTGGGGCAATATTGAAAGGTGAAAAGGGCAAGCCGACTTTCTGTCACGATGCGGAAATTTGG
Organism: uncultured Neptunicoccus sp.; assembly: GCA_964599255.1. Taxonomy (GTDB): domain Bacteria; phylum Pseudomonadota; class Alphaproteobacteria; order Rhodobacterales; family Rhodobacteraceae; genus Amylibacter. Next base: position 1,552 of record CAZRFT010000273.1, read on the forward strand.
AAGCTGTGCGATTTCAGCTTCAAGCTCTTTTGCCCAAGCGATGTGGTTTCGAATGACCTTTCTTAATCCCTCAAGCCCATAGGCCCGCATAACAAACCATAATTTTAGTGCGCGAAAGCGACGGCCCAAAGGAATGGTCCATTCTGAAAAATTCACAACCTGATCTTCATTGGCAGAATGTAGGTAGCTTGGCTTAATCCCCAACGTGCGAATTTGAGGCTTGGGGTCCTTCAAAAATTGAATAGAGCAATCGAAATTAACACCCATCCATTTATGGGGATTGAAGACGATTGTATCTGCTTCAGTCACCCCTTCCCATAAAGGGCGTAATTCTGGACAAATCATTGCGGTGCCCGCCCATGCCGCATCTACGTGGATGTACAGATCATATTCTTTGGCTATTTTGATCAAAGGGGGCATGTAATCAGAGGCGCCAATTGCCGTGCCGCCAATACATAAAATAAGTCCTGCTGGTTTGAACCCATTTGCGATATCGGCTTCAATTGCGGCTCTTAGTGCCTCTGGGCGCATACCGAAATTGTCATCCGTATCAATTTTAACGAGGTTATCTTGGCCGATACCAGCGATCCAGCAAGCTTTGTCGATCGAACTGTGAACTTGTGCAGATGAATAGATGCGTGCAGGTTTTGCGCCTGCATAGCCAACTTTATTTCCTTCAAAATTTTGGCTGCGTTCGCGCATTGTTAAAACAGCGGTAAGTGTCGCGGCAGAGGCGCTGTCTTGAATGACCCCCTTGAAGCCATCAGAAAGCCCAACGGCTTGACGGCACCAATCCACAACGACCTGTTCTAGTTCGGTGGCTGCAGGAGAGGTTTGCCACAGCATGCATTGCGAGCCAATTGCATTTACAAGCTGTTCCGCAATCATGGATGGAGGGGTCGCATTTGCGTTGAAATAGGCAAAGAAGCGCGGGTGCTGCCAATGGGTGATCCCATCAGGGATAGTTTTCCCAAAATCCTCCAAAATATCATCCATACTTTCACTTTTTTCAGGCGGGGATGGGCTTATTCGGGCTGCAATATCGCCTGGCGCAACTTGTGCACGCACTGGCTGATCCGCCAGTGTTTCGAAGTAATTTTCAATCCAATCATTTGCTTGATCGGAATATTTGCGGAAATCTGATTTTTTCATGGGCGGCACCCTAGACGTCTTGGGGGCGGTAGCAAGAGAGTTCTTGCCCCAACAGCGCTTTGCCGCTAGAGGAAGGGCATGGAACGAATTTGCATCATTTGCATTATTTGTGCTGGCTAAGAACTAGCGGGCCGTTTTCCTATATCTTTCCAAAAAGTTAAACAGCCCGCCTGAATAGGTGAGCGAAAGCAATGACGATAAAACTCAGAAACTCTCTGACGCGCAAGGTAGAGGCATTTAGCCCCATCGATCCTGCCAATGTGCGAATGTATGTGTGCGGCCCGACGGTTTATGACCGTGCACATTTGGGCAATGCGCGCCCTGTTGTTGTCTTCGATTTACTCTATCGTTTGCTGCGTCATGAATATGGCGAGGGGGCTGTTAAATACGCACGAAATTTTACCGATATCGACGACAAGATAAATAATCGCGCGGCTGAAACAGGGCGCCCGATCCGCGATATCACAGATGAGACGATCCAATGGTTTCATGACGATATGGATGCGCTTGGCGCGCTTCGCCCTAATTTTGAGCCACGCGCGACAGATTATATCGGCGAAATGATCGATATGATCGCCGCTTTGATGCCAGACCATGCCTATGAAGCTGAAGGGCACGTGTTGTTTCGCGTGAAATCTTATGACGGCTATGGTGCCCTGTCTGGGCGTTCGATTGATGATATGATTGCCGGCGCCCGCGTTGAAGTCGCCCCCTTTAAAGAAGATCCGATGGATTTCGTCCTTTGGAAACCGTCAAGTGGGGTTGAGCCGGGCTGGGATAGCCCCTGGGGCTTTGGTCGTCCGGGCTGGCATATCGAGTGTTCAGCAATGGCACGCGATATTTTGGGTGAGAAATTTGACATCCATGGTGGGGGTCTGGATTTGCAGTTCCCACATCATGAAAACGAAATCGCGCAATCCAAGGCCTGCTGTGGAAATGACAGTTTTGCCCGCGTTTGGATGCATAATGAAATGTTGCAGGTTGAGGGGAAGAAAATGTCCAAGTCATTGGGCAATTTTTTCACCGTGCGCGAACTTTTGGATCAAGGTTGGCCGGGTGAAGTAATTCGATTTGTGATGCTGTCCACACATTATTCTAAGCCTATGGATTGGACGGAAAAAAAGGCCGAAGAAGCGCAATCGCTTCTTCGTAAATGGCGGGCGACGACGAAGGGTATCGAGCCCTCCGCCGTCGCGGCACCGGCGCTGATTGATGCATTGCGGGATGATTTGAATTCTGCCGGTGCCATTGCTGTTTTGCACGGCGTCAAAGATCCGGCGCAATTAAAGGCATCGGCGCAATTCATGGGTCTGTTGAATGATGAGATGGGCGCTTGGGCAGAGGGTATGGATTTATCTGCCTATGCAGATAAACTATTTGCTTTGCGCCAAAAGGCTATGGAAACAAAAGATTTTTCTGAAGTGGATGCGATGAAATCTAGTCTTCTTGACGCAGGCGTTGAGGTTCAAATGGGTAAAGATGGCGTGCATCTAATGGAGGGGAAAGGTTTCGACAGCACGAAATTGGAGGGGCTATTATGAGCAAAAATCGTCTTTACCTATTCGATACAACTCTACGCGACGGACAACAGACCCAAGGCGTCGATTTCTCGGTCCAAGATAAATTGCGCATCGCAGCGGCCCTTGATGGCTTGGGCATCGACTATATCGAAGGGGGATGGCCAGGTGCCAATCCAACCGACAGTGATTTTTTTGATGCCAAACCCAAATTGAAGGCGACATTCACCGCTTTTGGCATGACCAAGCGGGCAGGGCGATCGGCGGCAAATGATGACGTCTTGGCAGCTGTGTTGAACGCCAACACGCCGGCGGTGTGTTTGGTGGGGAAAACCCATGATTACCATGTCACCAAAGCTTTGGGCATATCTTTGGATGAAAATATCGAAAACATCTCTGAAAGCATCAAACACATCGTCGCTGAAAAGCGAGAGGCACTGTTTGACTGCGAACATTTCTTTGATGGTTACAAAGATAATCCTGCCTATGCCGTAAAGGCGGCAAAAGCTGCTTATGATGCGGGTGCGCGTTGGGTTGTGCTTTGCGACACTAATGGCGGGTCCTTACCGCATGAGGTTCATGTGGCGACTAAGGCTGTGATTGCCGCCGGCGTTCCAGGCGATCATTTAGGTATTCACACGCATAATGATACAGAGCACGCGGTCGCCAATTCTTTGGCTGCCGTCGATGCAGGCGCACGTCACATACAAGGCACATTAAATGGTTTGGGCGAGCGTTGTGGGAATGCAAATTTAACCACATTGATCCCAACTTTGCTTTTAAAACAACCCTATAGAGATCTTTACGAAACGGGCGTTACAGAGGCGGCTTTGGAGAGTTTGACGGCAACAAGCCGTATGCTTGATGACATATTAAACCGTGTGCCGAATAAATGGTCGGCCTATGTTGGCGCGTCTGCATTTGCGCATAAGGCGGGACTTCATGCCTCTGCGATCCTAAAAGATCCCAGCACCTATGAGCATATCGATCCCGCGTTGGTGGGAAATGAACGCATTATCCCGATGTCGAACCAAGCGGGACAATCCAATTTGCGCAAACGTCTAGCGGACGCTGGACTGAAAGTAGAAAAATCTGATCCGCGACTGTCGCAAATCCTTGATGAGGTGAAGCGGCGCGAGGATGTGGGTTATGCCTATGACAGCGCACAGGCGAGTTTTGAGCTTGTTGCGCGAAATATCTTGGGTGAGTTGCCGAATTTCTTTGAAGTGAAGCGGTACCGTGTGACGGTTGAGCGCCGCAAAAACAAGCATAACCAGATGGTTTCTGTGTCAGAGGCCGTTGTTGTAGCAAAAATTGGAGATGAGAAAGTCCTGTCAGTGTCTGAAAGTATGGACAAAAAAGCAGGCGATCGCGGCCCAGTGAATGCGCTTAGCCGTGCGCTGGCAAAAGATTTGGGGCCTTACCAAGCTTCCATCGATGATATGCGATTGGTCGATTTTAAGGTGCGGATCACAGATGGTGGCACGGAGGCTGTTACCCGCGTCATTATCGATAGCGAAGATGGGCAGGGGCGGCGCTGGTCCACTGTTGGCGTGTCTGCCAATATCGTGGATGCGTCCTTCGAAGCGTTGCTAGATGCGATAAATTGGAAACTTATTCGCGATGGGGCAAAGCCCGCCTAAGGTTGGCTTGCCGTTGATTTGGGCATGCGCATCAACCAGATCAACGCACCGCCAGCAATCAGCAAAAACGGCACCATTGCGATATTGACGGAAGTCCAACCTGCGATTGCAGAGCTGCCAGAGCAATTCATCAGGGCGCCTGATGATACAGAGGCAATCGTCACTAGTCCAAATACCGCGAAATCATTAAACCCTTGTACCAATCCTGTTTCCTCTGGGCGGTGGGATTGGGTCAACATGGTCGTCGCGCCAATAAATCCGAAATTCCATCCGATCCCCAGCAGGAATAGCCCGGCAAAAAAGTTAAAGAGTGAGATGTCAACAATACTCACCACGCCCGAAATCGCCAAGATGATCAAGCCCGTGGCCATGATGCGTTCAACCCCGAAACGATTGATCAGATGCCCCGTGAAAAAGCTCGGCAAAAACATCCCAATAACGTGCAACATGACGACGTCTGCGGCATTCGCTTGACTGAAACCGCAACCGACTACCGCCAATGGGGTAGAGGTCATGACAAGGTTCATCAAAGCGTACGATACCATAGCACAAAGGATGGCGACCGTTATTCGGGGTTCGCGCAGGATTTCCAACAAAGAACGGCGTGGTGTTCCTTCGGCTGCGGTTGATTTTAACTTTGGCAGGTTCAAAAACAAAAACAAAAGTGCGCCCACCACATTTAAGGCAACCACAACTAGGTACACACCCATGAAAGGCACGACGTACGCATCGGTAGAGGCTTTCACCAATTGCGGGCCGATGATCGCTGCAGCAAGACCACCCGCCATCACATAAGAAATCGCGCGTGGCTTAAATCCGGTGCTAGCCGTATCCGTCGCTGCAAAACGGAAAAAACCCTGCGCGGACATATAAATGCCAGTGAAATAAGACGCGACTAGCAACAGCTCAAAACTTGAAATGTAAAGCGCATATGCGGCCAAGCCACCGCCCATAGCTCCGCCCAAAGATCCGACTAAGAAACCTGCAACCCGTCCAAATCTCTGCATGAATTTAGAAAGCCAAGGCGCTGTGGTCATTGAGCCAAACACGATGACTGAAATTGGCAGCGTGGCGAAGCAAACATTGCTGGCCAAAGACTGTCCCGCCAATCCGCCAACAACGAAAATCATCGGTAATTGTGCGCCCATAAATGCGTGTGCCGCCACCAAAAAGATCAAATTTCTTTTGGCAAGACTGTCGTCAACGACCATTTCTAAACCCTGTCTATGATATGGGCGAAACTTCCCGCGAAACCCCCCGATTGTAAACCCATATTTGGCAGTTCATTTCCATCTGCGTCTTTTGCTTTAAACAGCGGCTTACCATTTGCCTCTATTGTCGCGGCGTAGTGGAACTCGTGCCCGCGAAAATCAGTTTCAAAAAGGCCAAGGCTGCCGAGTTCGCGATAACCTAGATGCAACTTAGGCGCCTTAAAACTCGTGACCAGGTCCAAGACACCCGTCATCTTATGCGCTGTACCTTTTGCGTCGATCAAGGTTTTGCCCATGACCATGTAGCCGCCACATTCGCCATAAACCTGCTGCGCCTTTTGAATGCCAGACTTGAAGTTTTGATTGGCCGCAAGCGTCCCTGTATGAAGTTCAGGATAGCCACCAGGTAGATAGACGAAATCAACATCGCCTGGCGCTTCATCGGCGAGCGGAGAAAAGAAGCTTAGTTCCGCACCGGCGGTGCGCCAATCTTGCAGCATATGGGGGTAAGAAAAAGCAAAGGCATCATCTTGTGCGATTGCGATGCGTTGGGCTGGTGGGGGTAGAGGGGAGATCTCGTTCGTTGTTTGTAAGCTACCAGCCAGCGTGTGAAGTTTTTCGATATCCACATGTTTCGCAACAATCCGCGCGGCATGTGTAATAAATTCATCAATTTCCGGATGCTCACGCGCTTGAACCAATCCTAAATGGCGTTCAGGCAAGGATAGCTCTACGCGCCTCGGGATTGCGCCTAAGATCGGCAGGTTGAGGGGTGAGAGAGCATGGCGCAACATATCTTCATGTTTCGGCGATCCGACACGATTTAGGATAATGCCCGCAATGTCCAACCGAGAATCATGGGTCAAAAATCCAGAGATTAAGGCCGAAACGGAGTGAGCTTGTTTTGCTGCATCAACGCAGAGGATTATCGGCGCATCCAAAATGCCCGCCAATTCTGCCGCGGAACCAGTGCCAGCAATTCCTGCTCCGTCAAATAACCCCATCGCTGCTTCAATCAGCAGGTTGTCAGATGTGCTGGCAAGAGATTGAATTCGCGTCGGCGACATCGCCCAAGCATCCAAGTTGGTGCAAGATGTTCCAGAAGCCATTTCATGAAAACGTGGGTCAATATAGTCGGGTCCCGACTTAGCAGAGGCGTAGGTAAGACCAGCATCCTTTAGAGCACGCAGAAGGGCGAGGGTGATTGTGGTTTTCCCAGCACCAGAACTTGGCGCGGCGATCATGATACCCTTGGTCATGCGCCTTCTTGTCCAAGCGGATCCAGGCTACGTGGTGGCTCCCCGTTTAGCATCGATTTCCAATCGAGCATTTGACGAATGAGTACCGATTTTCCAATGCAGATTATCGCTGGTGGTTCAACCTCATCGACCTTTGGATCGTTTATCAACCCTTCAAGCGTGGTCTCAACAACGCTTTGGTCATCATGCGTTGCGTTAGAAATAAGTGCTGCGGGCTCTGTTGGGTCACGACCCGCTTCTAGCAATGCTTTAGCTATGATGCGTAAGTGTTTGATTGCCATGTATAAAACCAAAACCTGCGCACCATCTGCAATTGCTTGCCAATTCAGCGAGCTTGGCGTTTCCCCGCTTTGGTCATGGCCCGTAATAAAGGTTACGGATTGGTTAATGTCGCGATGGGTTACCGGGATACCGGCATAAGCTAACCCCCCAATTCCTGCCGTTATGCCTGGGATGATACGGATGGGAATACCAGCTTTGACGAGTGTTTGGGCCTCTTCACCACCGCGACCAAAAACAAAAGGATCACCGCCTTTAAGCCGAAGCACGCGTTTGCCAGCTTTGGCATAGGCAACAAGGCTTTCAGAGATATCTTTTTGTAAAGGGGACGGCTTGCCGCCACGTTTACCAGCATAGATGCACTCTGCATCCACGCGAACCCATTCCAAAATCGCGGAATGCACAAGTGCATCGTAAACAACCACATCTGCTTGGCGCAGCGCGTTTAAGGCATGAAGCGTCATAAGGCCAGGATCACCAGGACCCGCCCCACAAAGCCACACCCAACCAGGCAAAAGCTCTGGCCAGCCATCTGGGATATTTGGAATCGTATTGTCCATCAGGCTTAACCTCTTACAGGTTTTTGGGCGCGCATCCAGAGCCACCGCGACGCGAAACTCCCCATTGGCGTCATCCCCCATACTCCGTATAAACAGCGACATGGCAAGGAAACCCGAAGGTGAATTGCGCCGTGGATGGACCACAGGTGCCTGTGCAACCGCCGCAACAAAGGCGGCACTTGACGCATTATGGGGTGAGGGTTTTCCAAAGGATGTTCAAATCACGCTTCCAAAAGGGGAGATGCCGATCTTTGAGCTTGCACAAACCGAGCAAGGCGACGGTTGGGCGTATGTTGGGATTACTAAAGACGCAGGCGATGACCCAGATGTCACGCATGGCGCCCTGATTGTTGCGAAAGTGCAAGAAAGCACAGGCGGTATCCAGTTTAAGGCAGGGATAGGCGTTGGAGAAGTGACAAAACCTGGTCTTCCTTTGGCTGTCGGCGAACCTGCAATTAACCCTAAACCACGTGAAATGATGGTTGGTGTGATAAAAGAGCAAGCCGCAAAATATGGCAAAGCCCCCAATGTGATCATCGAGGTTTCTATCCCTGGCGGTGAGGAAATCGCAAAGAAGACCTGGAACGGTCGTCTGGGGATCGTCGGGGGGCTCTCAATCCTTGGGACGACAGGGGTCGTAAGGCCCTTTTCTTGTTCGGCTTGGATTGCATCAATTCACCGCGGGATTGATGTGGCGGCGGCTGAAAAAGCGCCACATGTTGCAGGATGCACCGGGGCAACGAGTGAGGCAGTGGTTCAAAAGCTCTACAATCTGCCAGATCACGCAATGCTGGACATGGGCGATTTTGCTGGTGGGATGTTAAAATACCTCGCCAAGAAACCAATTCCTCGCCTGACGATCGGGGGCGGTATTGGAAAGATGACGAAACTCGCGCAAGGCGCGCGCGATTTACACTCCAGCCGATCACAGGTTGATTTTGAGCTACTTTCCACTTGGGCCAAAGAATGCGGACTTGCAGATATCTCTAACGCTAATACCGCTTTGGAGGCATTGGAGATTGCAGGGGAGGGGTTGGCAAAAACTGTCGCTGAACGCGCCAAAGCGCAAGCGGGTTCAATGCTGGCGGGAACGGCGGTGGATATCATAATCATAAACCGCGAAGGTGCGATCGTAGGGAGAAGCCAATGACGGGCCTAGTCTTGGCAGGAACGCAGGAATCGCGGGAATTAGCCCGATTACTGGCTGATGACGGTATAACGGCTGTTGCCTCACTTGCGGGTGCGACGCGTGAGCCAAAAAAACTGGATTTACCAACCCGGATTGGCGGATTTGGTGGGGTCGAGGGAATGAAGGAATTCATAAAAAACAATGGGATAGAGTGGGTAGTTGATACAACCCATCCCTTTGCTTCCCAGATATCCACCAATTGCTTCCATGCTTGCAAAGAAATGAACACGCGTTGTGCTTTGCTGGAACGATTGCCTTGGAATGCCCAGACTGGTGACGATTGGACAGAGGTTGCAGTTGCAAGCCAGGCTGTGATGCAAATCGCCGAACAGGATGTGGTCTTTCTTGGAACCGGTCGGAATACAGTGAAGGATTTTGGTGATTTGCGCGCTCAAAAAACCTATTGCCGTGTGATTGATCGCCCGCAATCGGACTATCCCCATGAGCGGGGTGAATACCTTGTCGGACGGCCACCGTTTTCTGTAGGACAGGAAATCGCGCTATTTGAACGGCTTGGCATCACAAAAATCATTGTAAAAAACGCAGGAGGCCGCGGCGGCTTTGCTAAGCTAGAGGCCGCAAGAGAGCTTAATATCCCCGTCATACTGTTACAGCGTCCTGAAGTGCCCTTCACAACCAAACTAAGTTCCGTCAAAGAGGCCTTTGAATGGGTAAAGGCGCAGCTATGAAAGAACGGTTGATTGAAACAGAAAACTGCATTGCTGAAGGCGTGATTTATTTAAGCAAGGTCGAACCTCGTTTTGCCCATGTGATCGATGTCCATGGCGAATTGCCGCTTCGTTTGCGCAATGATGGGTTTAGTCAGCTTTTGCAAGCGATTGTGTCGCAACAAATATCCGTAGCTGCCGCTGCCAGCATTTGGGAGCGCTTGAGGAAAGCCAAACTAAATAACGCCAAGGCAATTCGGTCCGCGAGTAAAGAGGAGCTTCGTAGTTGTGGGTTGTCGGGTCAAAAAGTGACATATGCCAAAGCGTTGGCGGAGGCTGGGATCAATTACCGTCAGCTTCGTAGTGCG
>CAZRFT010000274.1:0-11618 GCA_964599255.1 uncultured Neptunicoccus sp.
GCAAGTTTCGGCGTGTGATCAAACGCATCAAGGTAGCCTTCGGCGATGCTATATTTTCCTGCAATCGCTTCCTCTTTAAGTTCCATCAACTCTGCCGTCTTACTCATTGTTTTCCCTCACTAATCTTTAATGGACCAAAATCTTGCCCGCTTTACCAACCACGTATTTGCGTGCATCGCGCAGACCCGCTGGATCGGCCTCTTCCAATACCTGATAGGCGCGGTGGGGTAGGATCAGCGCTTGCCTATGTTCCGTGACGCCGAGTTCCACCATTTTAGGATCTGCCTCATCAATGGCGTAGATTTGGCGCTCTGCAGAGCTAAAAATACCCGTCTTTTCGGTAAATTCAGAGCGCGATAGCAAAGTTTCCACAGACCAAGTTAACGCCCAATCTTCGCCCATCGGCGCTTTTGCATCGCGAAGGACATTGCGAAGCGGTCCCTTTTGCTCAGTAAACGTATGGCTATACATCGGGCCAATATTGAAACGACGTAGCGAAAGCGGGTGAAGGTGGTCAAAATCCTGATCTATGCCACGCGCAATTGTCAAAAGGTTCAGCGATGAAAGGCTTTGCGCCGTTAAATGCGCCTGTAATCGGGGCCAGCGGCGGGCATCTTGGGGCAGGGTGCGCCGCCCAGAATCCTCGCAAAGCATAAAATAGATCTGCGGAATATTCGTTTGGCTATCATAGCTAGCCCAATGGATCAGAAACTTACGTCGTTCTGCCTTGGTGTCTGAACCAACCCAAATCGCGACGGGGTCATGTTTGGACAGAAACAACGCATCGGGGTGCAACATTTCATAGTAAATCCGCTGCGACAGCGCGAATTGTAGGTTTGTGGGGTGCGATTGCTCGGCCATGATATGGCTGACCATCTGGCGCTTAATCTCTTGTTGACTGCCCAGGGATTGCAGATGTTCGTTGGCCTGCGTCATATCCGAGATCATCGACAGAATTTCACGAAATACCGGAAAGCCCGAATTCACCTTGTCTATGGCGAGTAGCTGCTCTTTGCCACCTGCGCGGGAGGCCATCAGGAACTTATAGGAAAGGGCGGTGAATGTATTGGCAAGGCCGGTTAGGTAAGCGCCCAGAAGCTCATATTCAGCCTCGGAAATGAGTTTGTCGTTTTTACCAATTTTTGCAACTTGGCCCAAATGTCCAATGATACTGGAGAACTTGGAAAAGTAGCGGCGGGTCGCCTGCGCGTCCTCTAAAATACGGAGCTCTGAGCCTTCTGACTTAGTCACTCTCTGACCTATTTTTACGATCTTTAACCCAATTCTTTGCTGCCCAAATAATTCCAACGCTGATCAAAAGAACCGCGAGCCAGCGTAGGTAAAAACGCGCATAGATAAAGATGATGAAAAGAGTTTGCCCGACATCAGCGGCCCATGGCTCTTGGCTAATGCTTAAAAGCCAGATTACCGCGCTCCATAAAAACAACAGGACAAAGCAAAGGATGCCTGCAAAGATTAATCGGCCGGGCGTGATCATTTAGGCGCCATATGCGTTGCTGTCGTGCTTTTCGACGATCTTTGCAAAGCGACGAGCGAAACGTTCGTCCGATTTAGCTTTCTCTTCCAAAACTTTGCGCGCGAACACCATGTGATCTTCGTGGGCTTCCATCATTTCCGCCATGCGACTGTTGGTGGCTGAACCAATCGCGGCCATCGCTTGTTGCGCTTCCTGATCGGTTTGCACGCCAATTTCGTTGATCTTATGGGCCACATCTTGCTGCTGAGCGGTCTTCAAAGATTTGGTTAAAGCATCGTAAAGAACAACGCGCTGTTTCGTATCTGTCTGCAGCTTGTTGATCAGCACCATTTGTGTGGCGGCTTGGTTTTGCAAACTATCAACCCAGGTTTTACCCTTTTCGATATAACGCTCCAGCGTTTGGCTTTCGGCAAGTTTAACCTGCTCTGTCTGCGCAAGCTCATTATAGGTTTTATTCAAATTCGCCAGCTCGGTTTCGAGCTTGGTGCGTTTTTTGGCATCTGTTTCAGATGCGATCTGATTTTCAAGCGTTATAATTTGAGGATCCAAATCAAGAATTTGTTGTTTGATGTTTTCAAGCTCAGCTACAGCCGCCTCACGCTCATCCAAAGTCTTGGTCAAATTGCCTTCGACCTTTTCTTTATGCGTGGTCAAAGAGTTGAGCTGATCCTGAAGCAATTTTGTGATGACATCGGATTTGGAAATCAGATCCTGTAGCTTGTCTTCGATCGTGGCGGAGCGCACACGTTCTTGGCGCAAGGATTCAGAGCGTTGCTTTGAGAATATACCAATGAAGCTTTCCCAGCCCGTTTTTGAGCGCATCGCGTCGAACTCTTTGGAAAAGCCAGCTGTCACATCATCAAGCCCCATAATAAGCTCTGCGATATTGGCGTTCATAAGGTCTGAATGCGCATGCACATCATCCAAAGTGGCATTTTCGATATCAATGGAGATATCGACGCCTTTGGCCATCTTTTCGCGCGCTTTTTCAAGACTGTCCGTCAACGCCTCTATTTTGGCCTGCGCGACTTTGATTTCATCTTCTGATTGTTTAATTTGAGAATTAAATTCTGACATGTCCGCCCTGCTATAAAATCGTTCTTATTGCTAATAAGATAAGTAATTATTGGGTATTTTCAACATTTAAGGGCGCTGTTTCACCGATAAATTTCTGTGCGATTGCTTGTTCTGATCCGCTAAATCGCTTGAAAATATCTAGCTGCGGGATAGGCTCGTAGCCGTAATTGTATTCAAGATAGACCCCGGTTGATCCGATGAAACTAGAGAATTTAGAGACGACCTTGCGCGAATGGCGCCGGTATCTACATGAAAATCCTGAGTTCGGTTTTGAAGAAAAGAATACGTCCGCCTTTGTTGTCTCAAAACTAAAAGAGATGGGTTTTGAAGTTATCGAAGAAGGGGTCGGTGGCACCGGTGTCGTTGCGACTTTAACGCGTGGGAAGGGCCCACGAACGATTGCGTTTCGGGCGGATATGGATTGTCTAAAAATTCACGAAACGACCAATCTTCCTTATGCGTCCAAATCCGAAGGGTTAATGCATGCCTGTGGGCATGATGGGCACACAACCATGCTATTGGGTGCCGCAGCCACGCTTATTCAAGATGATGATTTTGACGGCACCATCCGCTTTGTCTTTCAACCTGCTGAAGAATGGGGACAGGGGATGAAAGCGATGATCAAAGATGGGCTTGGTACAAGACTCGGTTTTGATGAAATCTATGGACTTCACAATAAACCTGGGCTTCCCGTTGGTGCGTTTGAGATACGCGAGGGCGCCTTTATGGGTGCAGAAGATGGGTTTGAGATCAAGGTAACGGGATCGGGTGGCCATGCATCGCGCCCACAGGATTGCCGCGATGCGATTTTATGTGCTTCTGCTATTGTTACTGAACTTCAAACCATCGTCTCGCGTAACATTGACCCCTCTGAATTGGCGGTGGTGTCGGTGACAGGAATCGAAGGATCCAACATTAAAAACGCTATTGCGAGTGAGGCATTCATCGAAGGGGACTGTCGGCACTTCAACGATGACGTGAGTCAAAATATCGAAACTGCGATGAAACGTATCGCCAAAGGTGTGGCGACTGCCCATGCGTGCGATGTTGAGGTGAAATATGAACGGGTCTTTGTGCCTCTTATTAATGAACCATCTGCCACACAGCATTCACTTGCTGCTGCTAGGGAGGTTTTTGGTGAGGCTCAGGTGAATGATGATGCCCCAAAAATGGGAGCATCAGAGGATTTTGCGCAGGTTTTGGGTTTCGGCAACGGTGCGTTTGGGTTCATCGGCAACGGGAACAGCGCCGCCCTTCATAGTCCAGAATACGACTTCAATGATGAAGCGTTAATGAATGGCGTAAATTGGTTCGTCGAAGTGGCTAGATCGCGGCTTTCATAATAATAATGAATTATATCAATGGATTACACCGCATTATGCAGCCTATTAACGCTAGCCAACGTAGTTGGAGCGGCTTAACCCGTATTTTGCCATCTTTTCGTTCAAGGTTCGACGCGGCAAAGAAAGTTCGGCCATCACGGCTTGAATGGATCCTTTGTGGCGACGCATCGTGTTATCAATCAACATGCGTTCAAAAGCCTCTACATGTTCTTTAAGCGGTTTTGCCTCTGAATCTTGAGCCTCTGCAATCTCGCTGTCATCAGCGGTGATTAATTTCGCGATTGAATAGCCACCACGTCGAGATTGTAGAACAGTGCGTTCCGCCAAATTTATGAGCTGACGAATATTACCAGGCCAATTGGCTTGCATGAGTTGGGCGGCATCTTCTGCGGTGACATCTGGTTGGTCACAGCCATATTCATCGGCAAATGTTTCCAAATAGCGATTGAGAAGGATCAAAATATCCTCGCCACGATCGCGCAGTGGGGGCGGGGTGATTTGCATCGCCGCCAAGCGATAGAATAGTTCCTGTTTGATCTCTTTTTCGGCTGCTTCGTTGGCGATTGAAATAATCCGAAGCCGCGATCCATCGTCACCTTTGTCATGTTCAGTCATGATTGATTGCAGGCGGGATTGAACGGATGGAGGCAAAGTTTCCACATCTTCAAGGCAAAGCGTGCCATCAAGAGAGGATTCAATCAGCGATGGCTGATCGCTTCCATCGCCGAATAGGCGCTTAACCAACTCATCCTCGGTATAGGCAGCACAATTTAAGGTGACAAACTTACGACCAGCTCTGGGACCGCAGGCATGAAGCGCGCGGGAAATAAGGGACTTTCCTGTTCCAGTTTCGCCAGTGATCAAAACATGGCTGTCGGCTTGGGCAATATCCAGAATATCTTCTCGCAGACGGGCCATTTGGGGCGAGGTGCCAACAAGTTTGCGGATCAAAACCGTCCCGTCGGAAAGCTCTCGCCGCAGCACGCGGTTTTCGAGTGTCAGCTTTCGTGTTTGCATCGCTCGTTTTGCGAGATCGGCCATACGCTCTGGGTCAAAGGGCTTTTCAAGGAAATCATAGGCGCCCAATCGCATTGCTTCCACTGCCATAGCGACATCACCATGTCCGGTAATAAGGATGACAGGCAGTTGGTTATCAAGCTTCTGTAAGCGCTTAAGAAAGCTTATTCCGTCAATGCCTGGCATTTTAATGTCAGAGATAAAAATGAATGGATAGTCATCACTGACATCCTTCAACGCTTCTTCTGCACTGGAATAGGTTTTGGTTTTGTGACCCGATAGGCTTAGCCATTGCGAGATGCTTTCCCGCATGTCTTGTTCATCATCAACAATCGCAATTGAAATCTGCTCGGCCATTATTACTCCGCCGCTTGAATGTCAGATTTATCTAGTTGCGGAATAGAAAATTCAAAGATGGCGCCCCTTGGAACTACGTTTCGGGCGAATAATCGCCCATCAAGGTCTTTTGCGATGCCGGCAGAAATGGCCAGACCCAGCCCCACGCCTTCGCCTGGCTTTTTGGTTGTATAAAAGGGCTCGAATAGATCTTCGAGGTTTTCGATGCCTGGTCCATTGTCTTGAACCAAAAGAACTGCCATTTCGCCTGCTTCCAACACAACGCTTAGCTCGCGGTTTGTTTGACCTTTGGTGGCATCGAGCGCATTTCTAAGAAGATTAACGATGACTTGCTCTAGGCGGACGGGATCGCCCGCGACCCAAACCGGTTCTTGGGGCAGGGCGGTTTCAACCTCGATCCCGTTTTGCGTCAATTGACCCGCCATCAAGGCAAGCGAGGCATTGATACTGTCGCGAAAATCAATCTCGATCAGTTCATCAGAACCCTTCCTTGCGTAAGATTTCAGCTGTTTTGTGATTTGACCCATCCGATCAATCAAATCTTCGATCCTTTGGAAGCTCGAGAGGGCTTCTGAAGGTCGCCTGCGGTTCAGAAGCAATTTTGCGCCCGCTAGATAGGTGCGCATCGCTGCTAAAGGCTGGTTCAATTCGTGGCTTACAGCGGCTGACATTTCGCCGAGTGCGGCTAGTTTAGAGCTTTGTTCCAATGTGGCTTCGGCAACACGAAGCTCGTCCTCTGCCCGTTCACGTTGCGTGATTTCTGTGGACAATCGATCGTTTAGGGCACGTAGTTCTTCAGATTCAGCTTTGAACAAGAAACTTTGACGGATTGCACGGCGCGATGCAGCGTAAAAAATTAGGGCCGCTAATATCGCCAAAATAGTGATTTCTATCGCAATCACCCCAATGACTTTCTCGCGCACTGACTGGAAGGGTGTAAGATAGGTCATGCCCCAGCCCCGAAACGGAATGGCCGCATCTAACCTGTAAAGTGCCTGTCCTTCGATATAGGCATCAATTTCGTTCGAATACCAACTGATCCCGCCGGTCGCGTCGATTACACGATCCAAAACGGTCAGGGTTGGTTCAGACGTTAATTCTGTTTCAAGCTCTTTGTCTAAAAACTGCGATTGCGTGGATTGGATCACAATTCCGTTAGGGTCCGTCACCATCAGAATGGCGTCATTATCAGACCATGTGGCAAACAGGTTCTCAATTCCAACCTCAACGGCGATGACGCCGACGAATTCGCCCGCATTAACCAATTGGATTGAGTAATAGAACTTGGAGGGTTGCCCTTGCTGCTTGGTGAGTGAGAAAACTGTATCCTGGTTGCGCGATGCTTGAGCGAAAAAGGGACGATCCATCATGGATGTCCCCAAATTGCGCCGCTCTGAGCTTGCCACAACAATGCCATCGGCATCCAAAAGAGAGATGGTTTTCGCCCGAATAGATTCTCTAAATTCCGAAAGCCTTTGCGATGTTGTTCGAAAATCCGCTGCCTTTAGATCGTTGTAAAAGCTTTGATCTGTTGCCAATAGAGCGGGCGCAACTGAGACGCGTTGAATTTCTGAAATCAACCGACCTGAATAAAGCGAAAGCTCGCGCGCCGCTTCCGATCTTTTCTGTTCTGAAAATACTTGCGTGGAATAAAGGCTTGAGAGCCAGATAAAGGCCGTCACGGCGATTAGAAGCACCAACAAGCCAAGCCTGATGATCAGGAAGGTTCCCCAGCTCCGTTCGTTGCTTTCTGCTTCTGCCATGTGCCAAGGCTACCCTATGGCATCTACAAGTTCCAGACGCATCACGCGGAGATGAGCGTATCGGCAAGTCCTGTGAAAAGTGCATGGCCATCTTTGCCGCCTAGCTCTGGATCGTTGAGGCGTTCGGGATGCGGCATCATGCCTAGGACGCGGCGATTTTCGGATAAAATACCTGCGATATCTTCTGCCGCGCCATTTGGATTGTCGACATAGCGGAAAGCAATCCGATCCTCAGCTTTTAGACGCGTCAAAGTCTCTCGATCGGCATTATAATTTCCCTCGTGGTGGGCGATAGGAACTGTAATTGTTTTCCCCTTGGCATAGCCTTGGGTATAGGCGCTATCGGTTGTTTCAACCGAAAGTTCGACATCTTTACAGATAAATTTTAGACCAGCATTGCGCATCAATGCGCCGGGCAGGAGCCCAGTTTCAGTTAATACCTGAAAGCCATTGCAAACCCCCAGTACATAGCCCCCTTTTTTCGCAAATTCGACCACCGAGCGCATAATAGGTGAGCGTGCGGCGATCGCGCCGCAACGCAAATAATCGCCAAAGGAAAAGCCGCCAGGGATACCGATGACATCCAAACCTTGGGGCAGAGTGCTCTCTTTGTGCCAGATCATCTCGGCGTCCGTATTGGAGCCAGAGGCGCGTTTGAAAGCGACAGCCATGTCACGGTCGCAATTAGAACCTGGGAATTGAATGACAGCAGCGCGCATTACGAAAGCTCGATTGCGTAATTTTCAATAATAGTATTTGCGAGTAGTTTTTCACACATCTCTTTAATTTGGGTTTCCGCCTTGGCTTTATCTGTTTCTTCCAAAACCAATTCGATGACTTTGCCTTGGCGCACTTTTTCAACACCTTCAAAACCTAAAGAGCCTAGCGAATGCTTTACGGCCTCGCCCTGGGGATCAAGCACACCCGCTTTTAAGGTTACAAACACACGTGCGATCATTGGTCTACTCCACCACTTTTAATCCTGAATTTTGCCCTTTGGGCAAAACACCTAATCTGCGCGCGACTTCACTATAGGCGTCAGTAAGTGAGCCGAGGTCGCGGCGAAATACGTCTTTATCCAATTTTTGATTGGTTTTAAGATCCCACAGACGACAGCTATCGGGGCTAATCTCGTCAGCCAGGACAAGCCGCATGATATTTTCTTCTTCAAAAAGGCGGCCAATTTCGATTTTAAAATCAACTAACTTTATGCCAGCGCCGTACATTAGGCCTGACAGATAGTCATTCACCCGCAATGCCATTTCACGCATTTCAAGCAATTCTTCTTGGCCAGCCCAACCCATCGTTAAAATATGTTCTTCAGAGACGAGGGGGTCGCCCAAGCCATCATCCTTAAGACAAAACTCGACAATCGGGCGGGGAAGGGGTTCACCCTCTTCGATACCGAACATTTTTGAAAATGAGCCCGCGGAAACATTTCGCACAATTACTTCCAAAGGAATGATTTCAACTTCTTTGACGAGTTGTTCGCGCATATTAAGCCGCTTGATGAAATGTGTGGGAATGCCCACAGCCTCTAGCCCAAGCATAATATATTCAGAAAGAATGTTGTTAAGCGCGCCTTTGCCGTCGATGGTATCTTTTTTCTGCGCGTTAAACGCTGTGGCATCATCTTTGAAATATTGCACAATGGTGCCAGCTTCGGGTCCTTTATAAAGGACCTTGGCTTTACCTTCGTAGATTTTTTTGCCTTTAGCCATTGAAGTGCTCGTTCTTCTTTTGCGGCCTCTATACTGAATGGAGATTATCCTAACAAGACGTCATTGAAGGCTTGTGGATTTGATTGGCTACTCCCATATTAAAAGAAAGAAACAGGAGATAAACAATGAGCACATTTGACGATCGTGGTGATGCATTTGAAAATAAATATGCACATGACGCTCAACTACAGTTCAAAGTTGAGGCGCGCAGAAACAAGCTCCTTGGACTTTGGGCTGCAGATTTACTGGGAAAATCAGGCGACGATGCTGATGCCTATGCGATTGAGGTTGTAAAGTCAGACTTCGAAGAGGCCGGCGACGAAGATGTGTACCGCAAAGTGTCGGGCGATCTAGGCGACAAAGCTTCAGAGACAGAGATACGCAATCAGATGACCCAATTAATGGCAGAAGCCAAAAAGCAAATCATGGATGAGACAGAATAGTCTCTGAAAAAATAGCGAGGCTCCGAGGAGCCTCGCAATATCAAAAAGGTCATCGCAAAATAAACACGCAAATCCGACTTATAGTCGTCAGGGAAACCCCCGTGCCATGACCGCCTAAAATCAGGTGGTTGATATGCGACGAAAGTGGCACGATTCGAGTGCTCAAAAAGTGAGAATACTCACCTAGTTCATATTTTATTTACGTTTTTGAGCGCGAAAGTCTCAAAAAACACGGGAAAAAATCGTTTCAACATGTTTCGTGTGATAGGCGAGGTCGAATCTCTCTTCGATTTCCGCTTCACTTAAGACTGCTGTAATCTCTGTATCCGCCTTAAGCTCAGTCATGAAATCCTTGCCTTCTTCCCAAACTTTCATCGCGTTGCGCTGGACAAGACGATAACTATCTTCGCGGCTTACACCTTTTTGTGTCAACGCAAGCAGAACACGTTGCGAATGAATAAGGCCCCGGAATTTATTCATATTGGCAATCATGTTGTCTGGATAAACGACTAGCTTTTCTACAACCGATGTTAGGCGTGCCAAGGCGAAATCAAGCGTGATTGTTGTATCAGGACCAATATTCCGCTCCACAGAAGAATGCGAGATATCGCGCTCGTGCCAAAGGGCGACATTTTCCATGGCCGGTATAACCGCCATGCGTACCAATCGAGCAAGACCGGTCAGGTTTTCCGTCAGCACTGGGTTTCGCTTGTGCGGCATTGCAGAGGAACCTTTCTGGCCTTTTGAAAAGAATTCCTCAGCTTCCAAAACTTCTGTACGCTGCATATGACGAATTTCAACAGCGATATTTTCAATTGAGCTACCGATGACGCCGAGTGTTGCAAAAAATGCGGCATGACGATCGCGTGGGATCACTTGGGTAGAGATGGGTTCAGGAACCAAACCCAGCTTATCACAAACATGCGCTTCAATGCCCGGATCGATATTAGCGAATGTGCCGACCGCACCTGAAATAGCGCCCGTTGCGATTTCTGCGCGCGCGCTCTTGAGCCGCGTTAAGTTGCGATCCATTTCAGCGTAAAAGCGCGCAAAGGTAAGGCCCATTGTCGTGGGTTCAGCATGGATGCCGTGCGAACGCCCGATCCGAACCGTCATTTTATGTTCAAAAGCACGATCCTTCAGCGCCGCCAGAAGCTTCTCAACATCTGCGATAAGAATATCTGCAGCTTTCGTCAGTTGAATATTAAAACAGGTATCCAAAACATCAGAAGAGGTCATACCCTGATGCACAAAGCGCGCCTCGTCATTGCCGATAATTTCGGCAAGATGGGTTAGAAACGCGATGACGTCATGTTTTGTGACCGCTTCAATTTCATCGATGCGCGCGACGTCAAATTCAACATCTTTGGCCTTCCAAACGGCTTCGGCATTTTCTTTTGGAATAACGCCTAAATCGGCCATCGCATCACAGGCATGCGCCTCAATTTCGTACCAGATGCGAAATTTGCTTTCTGGAGACCAAATTTGAACCATTTCAGGTCGGGAATAGCGCGGGATCATGTGACAACCTTGTGATTGGATCAGTGTTCACGCGCCTCTTAGACAAGGGGTGGATAAAGCACAAGGAGAAGGCTTTGTTTAAACCGTTCGGCCTGTCTGTTGCGATGTTATGTTGTCAGGCGGCCTATGCTGAAACGTGGTTCCAAGTTGATGGGGCAGGGATCAACACTGCCCTTTCGGGGCAGCATATCATTTACGACAACGGTCATCGTCAAAGTTTCCACAGCAATGGCGAGACAGAGTATTCGTCAGGTTCCCAACCTTCCAAAGGTTTGTGGCGTGTTGAAAATGACCTTTATTGTTCGCAATGGCCGCCGCAGAAGGATTGGGACTGCTACACGGTTGCTTTTTCAGACGTGCAGGGCCGCATTCTATTTACAGGGATAGGGGGCGATCAGTATTTTGGTCGCTTTACAGAGTAGGTTTTACAATCTTTTAATAAGGCTTGATGTGTCCCAACGGCCACCGCCCATTTCTTGAACTTCTGCATAATAGCGATCAACCAGCTCGGTGACGGGAAGATCGGCGTCAATTTCATTGGCCGCTTCCATGCAGATGCCTAAATCTTTGCGCATCCAATCCACGGCAAAACCAAATTCAAACTCATCTTTCAACATGGTCTCAAAGCGGTTAGACATTTGCCATGATCCCGCGGCCCCTTGGCTGATGACCTCAACAACTTTCTCACCGTCTAGACCTGCTTTTTGTGCGAAGCGAAGGGATTCTGACAGCCCTTGAACCAATCCAGCGATCGCAATTTGATTACACATTTTGGTCTTTTGACCTGCCCCGCTATCCCCAATGCGCCGACAAATCTTTGCATAAGCTTCCATAAAGGGTAGGGCGGTTTCATAGGCTTGCTCTGTGCCTCCACACAT